>CANRHN010000016.1 GCA_947630425.1 uncultured Clostridia bacterium
CCGCAGAAAGAGGGATCAAGCCGATTCAATTATATGTTGGGAAAATACCTACACCCCAACATTTGACATAGAGCCTAACAAAAAATATCAAGCTTACTTAGCAAAAAAGACGATTGAGTTGCCAATCGCCTTTTTGCGTAAACTTGTTTTGTTAAATGTGTTTGGAAATTACTTGCGTCAACTCGTCCTCGTCGCACAAACCGATAACGCGGTCAACAAGCTCGCCGTCTTTGAAAATGCACACATTGGGAATGGATACGATCTTGTAACGCTTGGCAAGCTCCATTGCGTTATCGACATCCACCTTGCCGAATTTTACTTCGGGCATTTTCTCCGCCACCTCGTCGAGAATGGGCGCAAGCATTTTGCACGGACCGCACCAAGTAGCCCAAAAATCTACCACTGCCGTTCCTTGAGCAACAAATTCATCAAAATTTTCCGTTACATCCGTTATCTTACTCACCTTTGTCCTCTCCTTGTTGATTTGTTGTTTTTTCGATGTTGTTTTCAGCGTCTGCTGCAGCAACATTGTTTACGGTATCATCGCTTGCTTGCGGATCGGTCGTCGCGGAGTTTTGAGGGGCGAGCGGTCGCACAATTTCCACTATTTGCGGAGTTTCCATCCATTTGTGGCGGCGCAGCTTGTCTATCAAAGCAACAATTGCAAAGCCGATTGCCAATCCTCCCGCAAACATCAATGCCGCAATCCACTCTTTCCACTTTAGCCCAATCGCCAAAAAGAACAAGCCGAGAGCGGGAACAAGCGGTATAAAATAGCCCACAAGCGCAAGTTTTGCGCTGTTTGTTTCGGGAATTTCCAACATTACCGTGTCGCCGTCCTGCGCGCCGACGTTGTTGCTTGCCCAAAAGTCCACATGTTTTTGATGTTCGGTCATGCCGCATTTTCCGCAAGACGCGCAAGCGGAATTACGTCCCACGCGCACTTTGGCAAATTCTTTTTTTACGCTAAGCACCACGCCTTGTTCATTCATCATGATCCTCGCACTTGATTCCCAATTCTTTCAGCTGTTTGTCATCTACCGTTGAGGGCGCGTCACTCATCATGTCGCTGGCGTTTTGCATCTTGGGGAACGCAATAACGTCCTTGATGTTGGCTGTATCGGTCAACACCATCACCAACCTGTCAAGCCCCAACGCCAAACCACCGTGTGGCGGCGTGCCGTACTTGAACGCGTCAACAAAAAATCCAAAGCGATCTGCAATCTGTTCGTCGGAAAACCCGAGTGTTTCGAACATTAGCTTTTGCACGTCGCGATTGTAAATACGCATCGAACCTCCGCCCATTTCGTCACCGTTGATTACCACATCGTATGCCTTGGCGCGAACGCGAGCGGGATCTGTTTTCATGTACTGCAAATCCTCGTTTTTGGGGCTTGTAAACGGGTGATGCATTGCAACAAACCTGCCTTCCTCTTCGGAGTACTCAAACAGCGGAAAGTCCACCACCCAAAGCGCGGCAAAATCGCCCTTTTTGTACAGCTCGAACTTGGCGGCAAGGTGACATCTGAGCGCGCCCAAGCTTACCACCGCCGTTTGCCAATCGCTGTCGGCAACCACAAGCGCAATGTCTCCCTGCTCCATTTGCAGTGATGCGGCAATTGCGTTCAGTTCTTCTTCCGTGACTGCTTTTGCAAAACTGCACTTTACACCATCCTTGCCCAAACCGTACCAAGCAAGTCCTTTTGCTTTGTACGTTTTTACAAATTCCACAAGCTTGTCAAGCTCCTTGCGCGACAATTTGTCCGCACCCTGTTTAAGGACGATAGCGCGGACTGTTCCGCCCGCCTTCAAAGCGTTTGAAAACACAACAAAGCTACTGTTTTTTACCGTTTCGTCCAGCTTTTGAATTTCCATTCCAAAGCGCAAGTCCGGCTTGTCCGAACCAAAGCGGTTCATGCACTCCGTCCAAGGCAAGCGTAAAAAATGCTCGGGCAAATCCACTCCGCGGATTTGCTTGAACATACGCACAAGTAACCCCTCGGTCAGCGTCATAACCTCTTCTTCCTGATCCACAAAGCTCATTTCGAGGTCTATCTGCGTAAACTCCGGCTGACGGTTGGCGCGTAAGTCCTCGTCGCGGAAGCACTTGGCTATCTGAAAATACCTATCCATTCCGCCTATCATAAGCAATTGCTTGTACAGCTGCGGAGATTGCGGCAAGGCGTAGAAGCTACCCTGACGAATTCTGCTCGGAACAAGGTAGTCACGCGCGCCCTCGGGCGTGGACTTGCCAAGCATTGGCGTTTCCACCTCTACAAATCCGTTTTCCGCAAGGTAATTGCGCGTAATTTGATAAATTTTGCTGCGCGTGACAAGATTGCGTTGCAAATCTTCCCTGCGCAAATCCAAGTATCTGTATTTTAGACGTAACGCTTCGTTCGCTCCGTCGTCGCCGATACTGAACGGGGTGGTATCCGCTTCGGACAGTATTTTCAATTCCTCCGCAACCAACTCTACTTCGCCCGTTTTCATGTTGGGGTTCACGTTGTTGCCGACGCGACGACGTACTTTGCCCGTGACGGAAATTACGTACTCCAGCTTGAGCGTAGACGCCTTGTCAAGCAGGTCTCCGCTGCACACGTCGGTGTCGAAAACAATTTGCATTATGCCGCTTCTGTCGCGCAACTGCAAAAATATCAATCCGCCAAGGTCGCGGCGTCTGTGTACCCAACCCATAAGGGTCAGTTCTTTTCCGATTTCGTTTGTCGTAACCTCGCCGCACATCAAAGTACGGCGTTGTCCGTTCAATAGTTCTGCCATGATTTCTCCTGTATTACAAGACGTATTTTTTGAGGTTGCGGGATTCCGTTTTGAAATTGTTAAGCACATACTCCCTGTCAATAACAACCTTCTTTGTTTCGCCTTCTTCATCGATGTCGTAGGAAATGTCCTCGACGATGTGTTCCATTATGCTTTGCAGACGGCGTGCGCCTATATCTTCCAAAGTGTTGTTTTGTTCGTAAGCAACGTTTGCAATCTCGGCAATGCCGTCTTGGGTAAAGCTGAGATCGATCTTGTCTACCGCAAGCAACTTTTTGTACTGCTGCGTAATTGCGTTTTCCGGCTCGGTAAGAATTTTGATAAAATCGTCCACGCCCAAGCTGTCAAGCTCCACCAAAACGGGGAAACGTCCCTGCAACTCGGGAATAAGGTCGGAAACCTTGCTGACGTGGAATGCGCCGCTTGCAATGAACAAAATATAGTCGGTTTTGATGTTGCCGTATTTGGTGGAAACCGTGCAGCCTTCAACGATGGGTAAAATGTCGCGCTGTACGCCCTCGCGGGAAACATCGGGACCGTTTTGAGACGCTTTGCCGGCAATTTTGTCCATTTCGTCTATAAAAATCACTCCGTCGTTTTCGGCGCGCTTCAACGCCTCGCTCTCCACGCTGTCAAGATCGATAAGCTTTTCGCCTTCTTCCGAAGCAATGAGTCGCAACGCTTCCTCAACGGTTACGGTGCGTTTTTTTGTCTTTTTGGGCAAAATGTTTCCGAAAATGCTGCCGATGTTTATTTCGCCGCCGCCCGCCTGCAATTCTACGGGCTTAGGAATGTCGGCAACGTCAATTTCCACCTGCATTTGGTCAAGGTTATGCTTTGAAACCTCGTCTATCACAGCAACCTTTGTGATGTCCTGCGGAAGCTCGTTGGATTGCTTCATCAGCAAGTCGGCAACCTTGTCTACCGCTCGCTCGAACGCGCGCGATTCCACTTCCTTGTAACGCTCGTCCTTGACAAGACGTATCGACACCTCAACAAGATCGCGGATCATGCTTTCAACGTCTCTCCCGACATAGCCCACCTCGGTGTACTTTGTGGCTTCGACCTTGAGAAACGGCGCTTTGACGATTTTTGCAAGTCTGCGGGCAATTTCCGTTTTGCCTACGCCCGTCGGACCTTTCATAATGATGTTTTTGGGGGTGATTTCTTCCCTCTCCGCAAGAGGCAACTGACTGCGACGGTATCTGTTACGCAAAGCAATGGCTACTGCCTTTTTTGCATTGAATTGCCCCACAATGTAGCGGTCAAGCTCGTTTACTATTTGTTTGGGTGTCATCTTACGCCTCCTCTACGGTGATGTTACCGTTGGTAAACACACAAATTTCGCTGGCAATCTCCAAAGACTTGGCGGCAATTTCCTTGGCAGACAAATCGGTGTTGCGAATGAGAGCCTTTGCAGCCGCAAGCGCATAATTTCCGCCGCTGCCGATTGCGCACACGCCGTCGTCCGGTTCGATGACGTCTCCCGTTCCGGAAAGCAAGTAAATATTTTCCTTGTCCGCAACGATCATCATTGCTTCCAACTTGCGCATCACGTTGTCGCGACGCCAAAGTTGCGCCACTTCCACGGCGGAACGCAACAAATTTCCGCTGAACTTTTGCAACATTTCTTCAAATTTTTCGGATAACGTAAAAGCGTCTGCCACAGAGCCTGCAAAGCCCGTGACGATTTTTCCGTCAAAAATACGGCGCACCTTTACGGCGTTACCCTTCATAATGACGGTTTGACCTTGCGTCACTTGTCCGTCGCCTGCAACGGCAATTTTTCCGTCACGCTTTACGGCACAAATGGTTGTTCCCTTGATGGTGTCGGCAAAAACTTCTGACATATATTTCTCCTTAAATGTTTTTTACTGTTTTGTTCATAACGCTCAACGCTCTGCTTACGTAAGCTTGCTTGCGTTGAGCTTTGTCACGTATATTCTCACTCAAAGGCGCAAGAATTCCAAAGCTACTGTTCATGGGCGCATACTCTCCGAAATCGGTGGAAACATGCTTGCACAATGCGCCTGTTATGGTTTCTTCGCCAAATTCAACGGGCGGCAGTTCGGAAAAAATTCTGTATGCCTGCACGGCAGCCACCAAACCGCTGACGGCAGACTCCATATAACCTTCTACGCCCGTCAATTGCCCCGCAAAAAACAGTTTGGGGTTCGCTTTCGACTGAAAGTACCCGTTGAGCAGCTTGGGCGCATTGATGTATGTGTTGCGGTGCATAACTCCGTAACGCACAAATTCGGCGTTTCGCAAAGCTGGTATCAAAGAAAACACGCGTTTTTGTTCGCCGTATTTGAGATTTGTCTGAAAGCCGACCAGATTGTACCGCGTGCCTTCGGCGTTTTCCTTGCGAAGTTGCAAAACGGCATAAGGCTTTTCCTCTTTGCGCTCGTCACGCAACCCCACGGGTTTAAGCGGACCAAAGCGCATTGTATCCACGCCGCGTTTTGCCATCACCTCTATAGGCATGCAGCCCTCAAACACGTTGTTTTCAAAATCTTTCAGCTCCACCGTTTCTGCCGCAACAAGATTTTCGTAAAATGTCAAATACTCCTGCTTGTTCATCGGGCAATTAACGTAGTCCGCGTCGCCCTTTCCGTATCGACTTGCGACAAAGGCGCTGTCAAAGTCAACGCTTTCGGCGGTCACTATCGGAGCTACCGCGTCGAAAAAGAACAAAAATTCATTTCCGAAAAGACATCTGAAAGCGGGTATAAGATTTTCGTCTGTCAGCGGACCCGTTGCTACGATTACAAAGTCGTAACCGACCGTTTCGAGATTGCTTTCAACGCGACATTCTCTGTGAAAGTTGGGAAACGCGTTCAGTGCCTCCGTTACTTTTTGAGAAAATGCAAATCTGTCAACAGCCAATGCGTTTCCCGCGGGAACGCGAGTTTGTTCCGCCACACGCACAATCAAGCTGTCCAACAGCCGCATTTCCGCCTTGAGCAAGCCGCCGGAAGTGGTCAAATCGTCGCTTTTGAAGGAGTTGGAACACACCACCTCGCAAAGACTGTCCAAGTGATGAGCAGGGGAATGTTTTGCGGGCTTCATTTCCGCAAGAGTGACGTCCACCCCGCGCTTAAGCAATTGATAGCACGCCTCACAACCCGCAAAGCCTCCGCCGATGACCTTAGCTTTCACTTACTTCACCGCCATCGTAGTCGCATTCCTTGTTAGAACAGCGGACGTACTTTTTGCCACGCAAGGTTTTGTAAACAAGGTGCGCGCCGCACTTCGGGCAAAGTTTTCCCGTGGGCACATCCCAAGACATAAAATCGCAATCGGGGTAGCCCGTACAGCCGTAAAACGTTATGCCTCTTTTGGAAATTCTCTTGGTGACGTTTTTGCCACACTTGGGACATTTGGCAACGACTTCCGTTATCGGACGGGTGTTGCGACAATTCGGGTAGTTGCTGCACGCAAGATATTTGCCGTACTTGCCTTGACGTTCCAACATCTTTGCGCCGCAAATTTCGCACACTATGTCCGTCATTTTGGCAGGCGTTTTTTCTTTGAGACTCTTGATGTTTGAGCAGGCGGGGTAATTGCTGCACGCAAGATATTTGCCGTATCTGCCCGTTTTTACCACCATCGGCGCGCCACATTTGTCGCATACTTCGTCGGAGACCTCGTCCTGAACGGCAACCTTGCGAGAACGCATTGCGGTGTCCACTTCTTTGAGCATGGGCTTGTAGAAGCTGTCTACCACAGCGTACCAGGGTTCGCCGTTATCCTCGATTGCGTCCAATCTGTCCTCCATTTCGGCGGTGAACTGAACGTCTACCACTTCGCTGAAGTACTGTTGAAGATACTCCGTCACTTGTATGCCGAGATTGCTCGGAACAAGCGACTTGCCGTCCTTTGTGACATATTCGCGCTTGTAAAGCGTTTGCATGATGGTTGCGTAAGTGCTGGGACGCCCGATGCCCTTTTCTTCCATTGCTTTGATGATGCTTGCCTCCGTGTAGCGGGCAGGCGCTTTGGTAAAGCGTTGTTCCGAATTGAGCTTGACAAGTTTGAGCTTGTCGCCCACTTCCAATTGCGGAAGCGCGGCGTTGTCGTCGTCCTCGTCCTTTTCCTTGCTTTTTGTTTCGCCGTAAATGGCAAGATACCCGTCAAAAACAGGCGTTCTGCCCGTTGCCGTAAGACCGCAACTGCCGCACTTTACGGACACAGACACGCTGTTGAAGGTTGCGGGCGCAGCCTGACTTGCCAAAAAACGCTCGTAAATCAGCTTGTACAGCAAATATTGATTGCGCTGCACTTTGTCCTTTATGGATTCGGGAGTTAGCTCGAGATTTATCGGACGAATTGCTTCGTGCGCGTCCTGCGCCTGTTTTTTGGTGGCATAAAAGTTGGGTTTTTCGGGTATATAATTTTTTCCGTAAACCGTGGCAATTCTGTCGCGTGCGGCAAAAATCGCTTCGTTAGACACGCGCACCGAGTCGGTACGAATATAAGTTACCAATGCGACATGCCCCATACCGGCAATATCGAACCCCTCATACAGCTGTTGCGCAACAGACATGGCAATGTTGGACGTCATACGAAGCTTGTTCACGGCGTCCTGTTGCATTGTGCTGGTTGTAAAAGGCGGTTGCGGACGGGATTGCGTAACGGACCGTTTGACGGCGGAAACGACGTATTCGTTGGTGTTGAGCGTTTTCACCACCTCGTCGCTCTGTTCTTTGTTTTGCAACTTGAGCTTTTTGCCGTTTTGCTCCGTCAGCACTGCCTTGAACTGCGGTTTGGATTTGGGTTTTTCCAGCAACGCGGAAATGTGCCAAAATTCTTCGGGTTTGAATTTTTTTATTTCCTTTTCGCGGTCTACAATGATACGCAACGCCGCCGATTGAACTCTGCCCGCAGAAAGCTTGTTTGTTATTTTTTTGCACAGCACGGGAGACAAAGTGTAACCGACAAGTCTATCCAAAACCCTACGCGCCTGTTGTGCCGCCACCAATCCTTTGTTGATGTAGTCGGGATTTTGAATTGCGTTGTTTACCGCTTTTTTGGAAATCTCGTTGAACATAATACGGTTCTTCTCGTTGGGATCGAGACCGAGCGCGCATTGCAAATGGTACGAAATAGCCTCTCCTTCACGGTCAGGGTCGGTTGCGAGGTAAACTTTTTCCGCGCGAGCCACTTCTTTTTTGAGTCGCTCTATAGTTTCGCGCTGGTCCGGTTTGCGTGCCGAAAGTTGAGGCTCATAGTTGTGATCGAAATCTATGCCCATTTCCTTGTCGGGCAAATCCCAAATGTGTCCGCGCGAAGCGTCCACGCGGTAGTCGGGTCCGAGATATTTTCCTATTGTTTTAGCCTTTGCGGGCGATTCAACAATTACAAGTTTCATTCAATTCCTCCATACAGTCGGTAGACGTTGCCTGCCAACTTAGCAATTATACTCCTTAATTCCAAATTTGCCAACAAAAAATTCAGTTCGGAAGGGGATATGCCCGTTTGTACCACCAATTGGTCAAAACTGAGTTGCCCCGCAGCCAAAGCATTGACAACAGCTTGTTCTTCGATACTCATTTGATAGTTTACGCTTGCCTTTTGCCTTTCATCCAATCCGTAAAAAGCAAGTATGTCTCGCGGCGTGGTTACGCATGCGCCTTGAATGGTTTTTATCAGCCGATTGCTGCCCACAAAGCCGGAATCGTAAATTTCACCGGGGACAACAAATACGTCTCTGCCCTGTTCCAACGCAAGTTCCACCGTGGAATTTGTGCCGCTCTTTGCTGGAGCTTGACACACCAACACTCCCTTTGACAAACCGGAAACAATGCGGTTGCGATGCGGAAAGCGATATGTAAGAGGCAGAGCGTTCAGTCCATATTCGGACACAAGCAAACCGCCGCTTTCCACAATTCTGTCCGCAAGACCTTGATTTGCCGCGGGGTAAACGTTGAGAAGTCCGCCGCCCAAAACGGCTATCGTTTTGCCCTGTTCCTCAAGGGTTGTTTCGTGCGCAATGCTATCCACACCGTAAGCAAGTCCGCTGACGATAGTAAATTTTTCACATAAAATTGCGGTAAAATCGTGAGCGATACGTCTCCCGTAGGAGGAAACTTTGCGCGTTCCTATAACGGCAAGGCAGTTGGACGACAAAAGATCGGCGTCTCCTTTGCAAAAAAGAACGTAGGGTCTTTCGTCTATGTTGCAAAGCGTCTCGGGGTATTGGGAAGAAAAGCAAGTTACCGCAACAACCTCTTGTTTTTCCAGCTTCTCAACGCACTTGTCGTACTCGCGATTTTTGATTGCATGCGACAGCTTCTTAAAGTTCTCTTGCAGCAGTTCCTGCGCTTCCCGACAATCGTCAAAATTTGCGACAAAATCCTCCGCGCCGTCAAACAAGTCCCACAATTGAAAAAACTTTGTTGCGGACACGCCGTTTTCACCGAACAAAATGCAAATTTTTTCTTCTAACGTGTACATTCTACACCCTGTATTTTCTGTCTAACTGACGATATTGCAGCGATTCGGCAACATGCTTGACGGTAATGTTTTCCGAACCGTCCAAATCGGCGATTGTACGCGAAACCTTCAGTATTCTGTTGTATGCGCGCGCCGTGAGGTTTAGCTTTTGGAAAGAATCCTCCAACAATTGCATGCTCGGTTTGTCTAATTTGCAAAACTTTTTGATGTCTGCCGACGTCATTTGCGCGTTGCACCTGCGCCCGAAAGGCGAAAGTCGTTTCATTTGTATATCTCTGGCTCTGTTGACGCGCTCGCGAATTGCAGAGGACGGCTCTGCAAAATTGTCCGTTTGCAACTCGTCATAGCTTACGTTGTCAACCTCGATATGTATGTCGATCCTGTCTAACAACGGACCGGAAAGTTTGTTGAGATACCTGTGAATTTGCGACGCCGTACACTTGCACTCTGCCGTTGCGCTGCCGTAATTGCCGCAAGGACACGGGTTCATGCTTGCAATGAGCATAAAATCCGCGGGATAGGTAACGGAAATTGCATTTCGGGACACGGTGATTACGCCGTCCTCCAGCGGCTGGCGTAAAGTTTCCAATGTCTGACGGTTGTATTCGGGCAATTCGTCAAGGAAAAGCACGCCGTTGTGCGCCAAGCTGATTTCTCCGGGGCGCGCCTTGTTGCCGCCGCCCGTCAACGCCACCATTGTTGAAGAGTGATGCGGAGTGCGGAACGGACGTTCGTATATAAAACCGTCCAACTGCCCCGAAACGCTGTGGATTTTTGCCACTTCCAACGCTTCCTCAAAGGAAAGATTGGGCATAATCGAGGGAACTGCGCGAGCAAGCATGGTTTTACCTGCACCGGGCGGACCGATCATAATGATGTTGTGACCGCCCGCAACGGCAATTTCCATTGCGCGCTTTGCCGCATACTGTCCTTTGATGTACTTAAAATCGTAATCGCTGTGATTTACTTCCAAATCGTTCTTCCAACTGCGAATGGCAATGGGTTCTAACTGACGTTGATTTGTCAAAAATTCCACAGCTTCGCGCAAGGTTTCCACGGCGTAAACCGTTGCGCCCTCTATAAACATCGCTTCGTTGGCGTTTCCCTTGGGTATGACAAAAGTCTTTTCGCCCTGTTGCACCGCCGTTATCAGCATGGGCAACAAGCCGTTGACTTTGCGCACCTCGCCGTTGAGGGACAGCTCGCCCAAAACAATCGGTCTTTTGAGCTGTTCGTAAGGAATTTGTTTGCTTGCGGCAAGCATTCCGACAGCAATGGGCAAATCGTACAAGCTTCCTTCTTTTTTTACGTCGGCAGGCGCAAGATTTACAACCACCGCGGCAACAGGGTACTGATAACCGCTGTTCTTCATTGCGGAGCGAACACGCTCTTTGGATTCTTTTACCGCTGTGTCTGCCAACCCAACAATGTCGTAGGACGGCAATCCGGCGTGCATATCGATTTCTGCCTGAACGGGAAATCCGTCCAATCCTTTGAGCCCGTAGCTCTTTACCAAAGCAAGCATATTTTCTCCTAAGTTGAATAATCTACGTATAAGTATAACGAGCAAACACAAATTTAGCAAGAACTTTTTTTATATATTTTTATTTTTGCTAAGTAAGATATAAATTTATATTGGGACAAAATCAAAAAAAGCAACCGTCACGGACGGAACAAAACTTTTCAAAACTGTACAAATTTCGGTTCAATAAAGTTTCGGCGTGAAAAAAAAACAAGGCAAAAATGCTGTTTTTTCCGTGTATAACCGAATTGCCGAAATAGTCACCATATAACGAAACAAGCGACCGTTTTAGATCGCTTGTTTTTGTTTGAGTTTATTTTGAAGATTTGACTTTGGCAGCTTTACCTGTACGCTCGCGCAGATAATAAAGCTTGGCACGTCTCACATCGCCTTTGCGAACCACTACAATGCTTTCGATTTTCGGGCTGTGAACGGGGAATGTTCTTTCAACGCCGATACCGCTGGAAATACGTCTGACGGTGAATGTTTCGCGAAGTCCGCCGTGCTTGCGAGCAATGACAATACCTTCGTATGCCTGAATTCTTTCCTTGTTGCCTTCAATAACCTTGAAGTTGACGCGCACTGTGTCTCCCACGTTGAAGTCGGCAACCTCTCTCAAAGATTCCGTTTCGATTTGCTTGATGATGTCCATTTGACTTTTCCTCCAAAAAAATTTTGCTAACTAAGCGTTCATACACTTACCGAAAGTCAGAGGACCGCCCGAAGTCACTGATATATATTAACATAACTTTGACGTTTTAGCAACTGTTTTTAAGCAGTTTTGCTTTACTATTTTTGAGCAGCAGACTAACCCGACCAACACGACAAAAATCACTTCCGCTCTCATACCGCCGTCAAAAGGGTACATGCAACAAATCGCTCAATCAACACCTCAACGAACAACGTGATTTGTTCAAAATTACAAAATTTGCACGATTATTCCGTCATTTTCGTTACTATGTCTGAAATAGTATTCTATAAAACGGCAAAAACAAGCATAATCACCTCGAATTAAGGGCGAAAAGCGTCAACAATATGCGTTATCTCGGAGTCGAGAATTTCCACCACGTCAAATCGTACGGGCACTCCCGTCCGCTTGTTTCTGAACAGCCAGCTCTTGGCGCACTTTACAATGGTCTGCTGCTTGTGCCAATTGACGGCTTCTCGCGGCGCGCCGAATTTTTCGTCTTTGCGCGCCTTGACTTCCACAAATACAATCGAACTACCGTCCCACGCCACCAAATCGATTTCTCCGAAACGGCAACGGTAATTTTTTTCAATAATTTTGTAGTTGTGTTTGGAGAGATACTCCGCCGCAATTTTTTCTCCCCACTGTCCCACTATTTTCGTGTTCATAATTTTACAAAATGCCCTATAAAAGACTTGCGATGAATTGGGCACGGACCATACTTCTGCAAAAGCTCTATATGCTCCCTTGTGCCGTACCCTTTGTGCTTGGCAAAACCATACTGCGGAAACTGTCTGTCAAAATCAAACATCATTCTGTCTCGCGTTACCTTTGCGACAATGCTTGCCGCGGCAATGCTGTAACTCAACGCGTCGCCGTGAATTATGGAAACGGTAGGCAGCTTTGCCTGTAGCTTTACTGCGTCTATCAAAACAACGTTTGCAAGTTCAAAGCCCTCTACACATTGTGTCATTCCCTGTTTGGTAGCATTGAGAATGTTCAACTTGTCTATCGTTTCGTTGTCTATTACCGCCACCTTAATTTCAAGCGCCTTGCTCGTGATAATTTCAAAAAGAAAATCTCTTTTTTTTGCGGAAAGTTTTTTGCTGTCGTTTACTCCGTCGATAATATCATTTAACGGCATAACGACCCCTGCCACCACAACGGGACCAGCAAGCGGACCTCTGCCCGCCTCGTCTATTCCCGCAATGTACTGCGCTCCGCTTGAAAGTAGCTCTTTCTCGTATCGTAACATGTCAATCATAAGCAAAATTGTGTTAAAAGCATAACTTGTAGATCATGCCGAAAAACTCTCGTTAAATTTTACTCGGGCGGCAAATCGAAGGTGATTTTGCCTAACTTTCCCTTGCGAAAATCGTCCACGATTGCTTTTGCGCAACGTTCCGCGTCAAGCTCGCCGCCGCGAACCAAAAAACCGCGCTTTGTTGCTATTTGTCTGAAAATTTCCGATGTACTTTTGTCGGCACATTCCAACCCATACCGACGGCACAGATTGTCGGGATACAACTCGACAAGTTGATCAAGCAACATAATTGCAATCTCGTATACGTCCACCACATCGTCCTTTATGCTTCCGATAAAACACAACCGCGAGGCAACGAGTTCGTCGTCGAATTTGGGCCAAAGCGTACCGGGAGTGTCAAGCAATTCCAATCCGGAAGAAAGCCTCACCCATTGTTTGCCCTTTGTAACGCCGGGTTTGTCGCCTGTTACAACGGTTTTTCTGCCGGACAGGCAGTTGATAATGGTAGATTTTCCGCAATTCGGCACTCCGAGTATCATGACCCGAACAGGCTTGAAAACTCCTTTTGCCTTGTACTTTTCCCGCAAATCGACAGTTGCTTTTTCAAACACGGAAGCGACCTTGCTTGCTTCTGCCGACGCGGTTGCGGTAATCTTGACAAAAGGCAAATTTTTCCTTTCAAAGTAGTTGCACCACAACGCAACCTTGGCGGGATCTGCAAGGTCGCACTTGTTGAGAATAAAAACACATTTTTTTGCTCCTATGACGGAAGCGAATTGAGGATTAAAGCAGGACAAAGGGGCGCGTGCGTCCAACACGTACCCTATGGCGTCCACCAGCTTTACGTTTTCCTCCATCATTCGGAGCGCCTTTGTCATGTGCCCCGGAAACCACTGTATGTTCATTTGCTCTCCAACAAATCGGGACGATTTTTGCGTGTAACGGAAACAGCCTGTTCTCGACGCCACTCGTCTACTTTTGCATGATCGCCGCTTACAAGAACCTCGGGAACGCACAATCCGCAAAACTCCTGCGGACGAGTGTACTGCGGGTACTCCAACAACGGTTGAGAAAAGGATTCGTCCACCGTCGATTCGCTGTTTCCAAGTACGTCGGGGACATATCTCAAAACACTGTCGATCAGTGCCATAGCGGGGATTTCGCCGCCGGAAAGAACGTAGTCGCCAATGGAAATCTCCATGTCTATGTCCATGTCCAAAACGCGCTGGTCAACCCCTTCGTAGTGTCCGCACAAAATCAGCAAGTGTTCTTCTTCCGACAACTCTTTGACAAGCCGTTGGTTCAACACTCTGCCCCGCGGAGACATGTAAATGCGCTTTGCAAGGTGGTTTGGATCGACAGCCTCGATACAATCGTGAATGGGCTGCGGCATCATTACCATTCCCGCGCCTCCGCCAAAAGGCGCGTCGTCGCATTTTTTATGCCTATCTTTGGAGTAATCGCGTATATTGTGGCAATTCAACTCATACAATCCTTTTTCTCGCGCTTTACCCGTCAAAGAACTGTTAAGAGCGTTCAGCATTTCGGGGAAAAGCGTCAAAACGTCAATCTTCATACACTGCCACCTCGCCAAATCGCCCGCTTAAAAGCACAATACTTTTTCGTTCTACGTTAATTTCGGCTACAAGATCGTTCAAAAAGGGGAAATACACCTTTTTGTCGTTTAGCTCGCACACAAAAACGTCCGCAGCGCCGTATTGCAGCACATCTGTTACGTCTCCTACGACCTTGCCGTCATCCAGCTGCACGCGGCAGCCAATCAAGTCGGACACGAAAAACCTGTTTTGAGGTATCGAAATGCTTTCCTTGTCGGCAAAAACGCTCCAATTGCGCAGTGATTCGGCGGCGTTACGATCCGTTATACCCGAGAGCGCAACGTAACAAAATTTTCCGTCCAAGCGAATATGCTCGACAGTATAGGTTTGCGAACCGATATAAAGCTGCTTTACTCCGTGAAGCAAGGCAGAGTCGTCAAGGTAACATTCCAATTTGATTTCGCCCTTGACGCCCTGTGCTTTGAGAACTTTTCCTACTTCGATTTTCATATTTAACAATTTTGCCACAAGAAAACTTGTGGCAAAGCGGATCAGTCGTCTGCTATTTCAATGTTGAATCTTTTGCCAACACGCGCGCCGACAGCCTTCGCCAGAGTACGTATTGCCATGGCGATTTTACCTTGTTTTCCTATCACCTTGCCGATGTCGCCCTCCGCAACGTGAATGGTCAACGTTTCTACTCCGTCGACTTCCTCCGAAACGATATTGACCGCGCTTTTGTCGTCTACAAGCTGTTCGACGATGTAAGTTACCAACTCTTGCATAGTCTACACTCCGCTACGCCTTGTGAGATTTTTGCGGCTCGAGAACATTCTCGCGAACAAGCAAGGTGCGAACCGTCTCGGTAGGTTGCACGCCGCATTGCACCCACTTTTTTGCCTTTTCGACGTCAATCTTGACTTCTTCGTTCAAAGGATTGTACGTACCGATAAGGTCAACGTACTGTCCGTCGCGAGCCTTGTGACTGTCGATTACCACAACACGGTAAAAAGGTGTTTTCTTGTCGCCCATTCTTGTCAATCTCATTTTTACTGCCATTTTTTGTTCCTCCAAAGTAATTTAGTTTATTAAAAGATAGTGTTATCTGTCTTTTTGTTAAAAAGGTAGCCGTTTGGATTTTGTCATTTTTTTCATCATATCGCACGCTTGATCGAACTGCTTTATCAAACGGTTTACGTCCTGCACTTGCAAGCCGCACCCCTTTGCAATACGCTTTCTGCGCGAATAATTGAGAATTTTGGGGTTGGAGCGTTCTTCCTTGGTCATGGATTGAATGATTGCTTTGTTGCGCTTGATTTGCTCTTCATCCACCTTTTTGTCGCCGAGTTTCAATCTTGACGAGCCGGGGATCATGCCTACAATATCATTCAAATCTCCCATTTTTGCCACCTGCTCAAATTGTTGCAGGTAGTCGTTCAAATCAAAGTTGGATTCCTTGATTTTTTTCGCCAATTTGATGGCTTGTTCCTCATCGATTGCCGTTTGCGCTTTTTCGATAAGCGTCAAAACGTCTCCCATACCGAGAATACGCGACGCCATTCTGTCGGGATGGAACGGCTCGATGTCCTCCATTTTTTCGCCCGTGCCCACAAACTTTATCGGTTTGCCCGTCACCGCTTTGATGGAGAGCGTTGCGCCGCCGCGCGTATCGCCGTCCAATTTGGTCATTATCACACCGGTAATTTCCAACTGTTCATCAAACGTTTTGGCAACATTTACGGCGTCCTGACCCGTCATCGAGTCCACCACCAACAAAGTTTCGTAAACGTTTACGGCTTTTTTGATAGCTTTCAGCTCGTTCATCAATTCTTCGTTGATGTGCAAGCGTCCTGCGGTGTCTACAATAACGGTGTCAAACCCGTTTTTCTCCGCATAGGCAACTGCGCTTTGAGCAATTTTGGTGGGATTACTTTGTCCCATTTCAAAAAAACCCGCCTTCGCCTTACCCGCTACAATTTCAAGCTGCTTTATGGCGGCGGGACGATAGATGTCGTCGGCGCACAACAACACGCGCTTTCCCTGCTTTTGCAAATACATAGCCAGCTTGCCGCACATTGTTGTCTTACCTGCGCCCTGAAGTCCGCACATCAAAATGACGGTAGGCAATTTGGAGCTTACGCCAAGTTTGCTTTGCGTGGAGCCAAGCAGCTCAATGAGTTGCTCGTTGACAATCTTTATCACCTGCTGACCGGGGGTAAGGCTTTTGAGTATTTCTTCGCCCACGGCAAGCTCCGTTACTTTGTTGATAAAATCCTTTGCAACGGTGTAGTTTACGTCTGCTTCAAGCAACGCCACGCGCACCTCACGCATGGCTTGCTTTATTTCCAACGCCGTCAAAGCGCCGCGATTGCGCATCTTGGCAAAAATGTGATTTATTCTGTCCGTTAAATTTGCAAATGCAGCCACTTTCTACTCCTTTAATACAAAATGCTTTGCCACTTCAAACGCCTTGTCTTTGTCTTGTTGCTCTACCGCAAGCGTCAATTCCGTTTGCAGTCGTCCGAGCGACAAGGCTTCTTCCAGCCTTACAAGTGTAGCTTCGCCCTTCATGATTGCGTCCCGTACACCCTGACGCGAAATTTTCACCTCGTCGGCGATCTCCGCCAATGTGCAATCACAATCACAGTACATTGTGAGCGCGTCACGCTGTTTGTCGGTAAGCAATTTTCCGTATACAGCCAGCAACTGTGAAAGTTGTATTTTCGATAACGCCATGCTCACCCCGCGAGTTGTAAAGCATTTTTACTTTACAAACACATTTTACTAAATTATTTTATAATTGTCAAGAAAATAAACGAAATTTTAACAAAAAACCTCTCAAACAAACTGAAAGGTTTTTGCGTAAAAATGTTTGGTTAAAAAAGCAATTTCAGCACCGACAAAAAAATTTGATTTGACAAAGTAAAATCAAACAATGCCCTCAACGTAGCTTGCGGCGTCAAACTCCATCAAATCGTCAATGCCCTCGCCCACTCCCACAAAGTAAACGGGTATGTCCATATCGTGCTTGATAGCCAACACCACTCCGCCCTTTGCCGTGCCGTCCAACTTGGTAAGAACAATGCCGTCGATGTCTATTGCCTCGTTAAAAATGTCCACCTGTTGAATTGCGTTTTGTCCCGTGGTTGCGTCCAAAACAATCAAATTTTTGCGGTCCGCCTCGGGAAATTCGCGACCGATAACGCGGTCGATTTTTTTAAGTTCTTCCATCAAATTCTTTTTGTTGTGAAGTCTGCCAGCCGTATCCACAAGAACGACGTCTGTACCGCGACTTTTGGCGGAAGAAATTGCGTCGAACACAACGGCAGCGGGGTCGCTCCCCTCCTCGTGCATTATAATACGCACTTTTGCACGGTTTGCCCACACTTCGAGCTGTTCGCTTGCCGCCGCGCGAAATGTGTCCGCCGCAGCTATCACAACAGATTTGCCTTGTTTTGTAAATATATTTGCCAATTTGCCTATGGTCGTTGTTTTGCCGACGCCGTTGACTCCCGACACCAAAACGACACATGGGGTGGAAAAAACGAATTTTTCATCACCCAAAATGTCTATGAGAACATTGCGCAGGTACTGATTTGCTTTTTCCGGATCGGAGACGCGATCCCTGCCCATGCGTTCGCGCAGTTCGCTGATAATGTCAACAGTGGTTTCTTCACCGATGTCGGCGGAAAGCAAAATGAACTCAAGCTCATCATAGAAATCATCGTCAAAAATACCGCGTTTGAACAGCTGACTGAGTTTGAAGCCGATTTTTTCTTTGGTCTTTTTGAGTCCTTCGATAATCTTTTTGAAAAATCCCATCTTGTACCTCTACATTGCCTGCTTGATTGCGTCCGTAAGCTTGACGGACACGATTTTAGATACGCCCTTTTCTTCCATTGTCACACCGTAAAGCACGTCGGCATTTTCCATTGTGGGCTTTTTGTGGGTGATGACGATGAACTGTGTGGAAAGGGAGAATTTACGCAGGTACTTGGCAATTCTTTCCGCATTGGCGTCGTCCAACGCCGCTTCTATCTCGTCTAGCACGCAGAAAGGCATCGGATTGAATTTGAGTATGGAGAACAAAATCGCCGCCGTCGTCATTGTGCGTTCGCCGCCGGAAAGGAGCGAAATGTTCTGCAACTTCTTTCCCGGGGGTTGGGCTTCGATCTCGATTCCCTGATCCAACGCCGGTTTGCTCGGATCGTTGTCGATGTAAAGTCGCGCGTTGCCGCCGTTGAACAACTCACGGAAAATGATCTTAAAGTTGTCGTTGATTTGTTCCATTCCTTCGTTAAAACGCGTCTGAATGTCGCCCTCAAGCTCTCCCAACGCATTTTTGAGGTCGGCTTCCGCTTTTTGAAGGTCGTCCATTTGAGAGGACAGTTCATCGTAGCGTCCCTGCTCCACTTCCAATTGCTGAATGGCGTTCACGTTGACGTTCGGTCCCAATTGCTGTATTTCCGCTTTCAACTCGGAAATGCGCTCTTTGCCGACATCTTTGTTGTAATTTTCGTCCTTGTACTGCATTGCGGCAGAATATGTTATTCCATATTCCTCCTGAACACGTTGTTGCAATTGAAGCAGGTCGTCGTCTATCTTGTTGATGATGTACTCCTGTTTGTCGATAGTTCCGTTCAACTCGGCAAGCTCATTGCCCAAACGCATACGTTCGTCTGTTAAAGCGCGGAAGTCCTCTTCCAATTGAGACTTGAGACTGTCCGTTTGTTTGATTTGCTCCAACAGCTGCGCCATTTCTTCCTGCAAGTTGCTGTCGGTGACGCTTTCGTTCATTGTGGCATACATTCCGTCAATTGCAGTGCGCACCTGCGCAATGTAGGTTTGACGGTTTTTGATACCCTCCTGTAACGTAAGTATGTTTTCGTTGTTGTTTTTTATATCTTTCTCGGTGACGTCGATGTTGGAAGTCAACACAACCAAGCGATAGCGTTTGTCGGACAGACTTGTTGAAACGGCGTCCTTTGCGGAACTTTCCAACTGTGTAACTTCACGCAAATGATTGGACTTTTCGCGAAGCTGTTTTTCCGCCATTCCCAATTCCTTTGCGCGCAGTTCCAGCTTTTTGACTCCGACGTCGATTTGCGACATGCGAGCAACGATTTTTTCCTTTTCGCCCGAAAGCTGAAGCACATTCTTTTTGTCGGAATTGCTGAGTGTGTTAGAAGTTTCGATGCGTTCTTTTGCTGTGGCAATTTCCACTTTGATGGTGTTCAAATTGTCATTTAACTTGTTGGCAGACGCGCGCAACTCGCCTAATTGCGCGTCCAACGCGGCTTTATCCGCCTCGGCTTTTTGTAAATCTTTCAACAAAACCGCCAACTTTTCGTTGCGCTCGGCAATTTCCGTCTCGTAAGACAAAATGTTGTAGCCGTTTTGTTTGCGATTGCTGCCGCCTTCCAACGATCCGTCATTGGAAATACGTTCTCCCGTCAGCGTAACCATACGGTGCGCATAACGGTACTTGCGACTGATGGCGATTGCGTTGTCAAATGTATCCACCACCACAACGCCGCCGAGCAAAGACTCGATAACGTTGCTGTAATGCTTGTCGAAACCGACAAGCTCCGAAGCTACACCCAACACGCCCTTTTCGTTCAATACTTCGGCGCGATCGATACCGTGAGGCTTCATCGAGCTGACAGGCAAAAATGTTGCCTTGCCGTAGTCGTTTATTTTTAGATAATTGATCAGATACTTGACGTCCTCTTCCGTTTCGGTAACAATGTTTTGAAGGCGTCCGCCCAAAGCAGCCTCAATTGCCGTTTGGAGACGAGCCTCTACCTTGATAAGATCGGCAACAGATCCTTTGATGTGGGACGCAAGCTCGCGGTCCTTTTTAGAATCCTGCATCAAGTACTGTATTGTGGGTTGATAGCCGCGGTAATTGGCGGCAAAATCGTTGAGCATGTCTATACTGCCCTTTTCGCCACTGTACGCTTGCTGACGCTTTGTAAGCTCTTTGGCAAGATTAAACTGTTGAAATTCCAAATCTTTGATTTGTTGTTTTGCTTGACGACAAGACGTTTCAAGAACGTCACGCTCCTTGCGCAACGCGTCATAGCGTTCCAACAAGTCCCCCTCTTCGCCTGCGGATTCCTTCAATTTTTGGGTAAGTTCTTCTTCGCTCTTGGTAACTTGATCCAACCGTTCCTGCAACGTTTTCTTTTCTGTGTTCAAAGCAATCAACTTGTTGTCCGTTTCCGCAACGGCGTGTATTGCTTCATCCAACTTGACGCGCAGCGACTCTGAACGTTCGTTTATTTCGTCCACACGTTTGTTGACGTCGGCAAATTGTTCGTTGGCGTCGCCTATTTCCTTTTCAAGATTTTCACGCTCCCCGTTGCGACGCTCCAACAGCACAGCAAGCTCGGCGTTTACCTGAACAAGACGCTCGATTTCCTGTTTGTCGGTGGCTATCAACTCCTCGTTGGACTGAATGTCCCTTTCGCAACCGTTTATGCGTTCCTGAATTATGTCCTTTTCGCCCGCGTTCTTTTGCACCTCAACGGCAAGTTTTACCTGCTTGTCTCTGAGTTCGGCAATTTCCGCGTCTATGTTGTTGCGACGATGGAATGTTTCGTCGTGCTTTTCGTTGATTTGCGCAAATTGCGATTCTTTGAAGTTGTACTCCTCTTTCAGTCCGTCAAGCAGTTTTTTACCTTCTTCCTTTTCTCTGCTTGCATTGTCGTAGCCGTAAATATAAGCGTTTATTTCCAACAAACGAAGTTCGTCGTAAAATTCCATATATTTCTTGGCAATGGTAGCTTGACGTTTCCATTCGGGCAAATGACGCTTCACTTCGTCCATCAAAATTGCAATTTGCTGCATGTTGGTGTGCGTTTTTTCCAATTTGCGCTCCGTTTCCACTTTTTGAAAACGGAAGGTGGAAATTCCCAACGCCTCTTCGAAAATTGCGCGCCTATCCTCGGGACGGGCGTTCAAAATTGCGTCCATTCTGCCCTGTCCGACAATAGAGTAACCGTCTTTACCCAATCCCACGCCGCGCAACAATTGCAAAATATCCTTTAGGCGCACCACATTTCTGTTGAGTAAGTATTCGCTTTCGTTGTTACGGTACAGCTTGCGGCTGATTACGATCTCATCCATCGGAATGTCAAACAAACGGGTCGTATTGTCAAAGAACAACGAAACCTCGCAGTAGCTCATGGATTTGCGCGTGTCCGTTCCGCTGAAAATCAAATCCTGCATTAGCTTACCGCGAAGATTTTTGGTACTTTGTTCACCCAAAACCCAACGAATGGCGTCGGAAATATTGCTTTTGCCGCACCCGTTCGGTCCTACGATGCCCGTTATCGGTTGATCGAATCTCAGTTCCACCTTGTCGGCAAAACTTTTGAAGCCGTACATTTCTACTTTTTTTAAATAAAGCACTAATCAATTCTCCATTTTGTTACTAATTTGTTTGCGGCAGCTTGCTCTGCCGCTTTTTTGCTTGAACCTTTTCCTTCCGATTGTTTTTGCCCGTTTACGTACAGCTCGTAGCAAAAAACGGGTTTGTTGTCCGGTCCGTCACGCCCGACATACTTGTAGCTCAAAGATAGTTTGTTTTTTTGACAGTATTCCTGCAAACGCGTTTTTGCGTCCTTGTTGAGCGCGCCGATGCAATCCGTCAATTCACGCTTCAAGGAATACAAAAAGAATTTTTTTGCCTTTGCCATTCCGCCGTCGATGTAGATGGCGCACAGCACCGATTCGTATATGTTCGCCACCGTTTTGTGCGACAATTCCTTGTTGATTGTTCGCAAGTAAGAGGTCAACCCCAACCGCTCCACCACGGGGAAAAGCGATTCCGCAGAAACAAGTCTTGCGCGCATTGCAGAAAGCTCCCCCTCGCTACACTGCGAGAAACGTGTATACAAGTAGTCCGACGAAAGGTATTCGAGGATCGCGTCGCCGAAAAATTCCATTCGCTCGTTGTCCTCGACATTTTCGATGTTTGCATACGACGAGTGAGTAAACGCCTGCGCCAACAGCTGTTTGTTTTTGAAAGTATAATGCAGTCTTTGCTCTATTTCGCTGACGTTGAGTATCATTTATTTTCAATCCTTGTGGCGCGCATTATAAATTATTATAACCTATAAACATATATTTGGCAATGGAAAAAGCACAAAAAACATTGATGTTTCACAAAATATATCAAATATATTCGTTTGTTTCACACAGCAAAAGCCACCGACATTAAGCCGATGGCTTCCTATGCAAATTTAAGCTCGAGTCTACTTCTTTTCGGTGTTTTCCACCACTTGCTTACCGTCGTAGTAACCGCAGTTTTCGCAAACCTTGTGGGCAACCTTCAACTCATGGCATTGAGGACATTCCACCAAAGTAGCAGCGTTAGCCGTCCAATTGGCTGCTCTCGTGTGCTTCCTTTGTTTAGATGTTTTTCTCTTGGGTACCGCCATAGTAATGCACCTCCGTTAGAATTTTAGATTTTTTAGTGCGGCAAAAGCATTTTCACGTGACAGATCGCACTCGCACTGCCGCTCGTTGAGATTTGTTCCGCATTTAGGGCACAATCCCTTGCAATCCTCTTTGCAAAGCAGACTAACGGGCACAGACAACACCACCTCGTCACATACAGCCTTGGTTGCGTCCAACCTGCTTCCGCTGTAAACGTAGCCGTCCTCTTCTTCCGCGCTGTCTTTGTAGAAGGTCTGACAGAAAGGCAAATCGATTTGTCTCTTTATCAGCGCAAGGCATCTGTCGCAAAATCCCTCTATGTGGCAAGAGATTTTGCCTTTTACCAAGATGTCGGGATTGACAAACGTCACCTCAAAATGCACGTCCGCTTTGACGATTTTTGCGTCTGGGTACGGTAACAGTCCATCGTCCAATTTGCATTGAAAGTCAAAACAAATCGGTTCGCCGACATGCGCAAAATTTTCTGTCAAATCGATGATAACCTTATCAGACACAATCATTATTATACAAAATAGCTATTGTTTTGTCAACGGTTTACGCCAACTTTGCTTCGCGTATTGTTTCGCGCGCAATTACCAATTCCTCATTGGTGGGAATGACCAAAACTTTCACTTTCGAGTCGCGTGCGGAAATTTCCGCAACCGTTCCGCGCGGACAATGCGCATTTTTGTCGGGATCCAATCTGATACCCAAGTAATCCATGTTTTCCAACGAGGCTGCGCGAACCTTGTCGTCGTTTTCGCCTATGCCCGCCGTAAACACAACCACGTCCACGCCGTCGAGAGCCGCCGCATACGCGCCCACATATTTTTTGACGGAGTAAGCGAACATGTCAAGCGCCAAACGCGCGCGGTCGTTGCCCGCTTCTACTGCGGCGGACAAATCTCTGAAGTCGCTGGAAACGCCGGACACGCCCAACATACCGCATTTTTTGTTAAGGTAGGTCAGCATTTGAGAAACGTCCATGCCTTCCTTGCGAGCGATGTATTCCGCCGCGGCAAAATCTATGTCACCGCTGCGCGTGCCCATGGGAACGCCCGCAAGAGGAGTAAATCCCATAGATGTATCTATACATTTGCCGCCCTTTACCGCCGATATCGAAGAACCGTTGCCAAGGTGGCAAGTAATTATTTTCAGATCTTCTATATTTTTTCCCAAGTATTTTGCCGCTTCTTCCGCCACATACTTGTGACTTGTGCCGTGAGCGCCGTAGCGACGTATTTTGTATTTTTCGTAGTGAGAATAATCCACTGCGTACATGTACGCGTAGTCAGGCATGGTGAAATGAAAGCCCGTGTCAAACACAAGCACCATAGGCGTGTTCGGCATTTGAGCCAAGCAAGCGTTTACGCCCACAATTGCGGCAGGATTGTGCAACGGAGCAAGATCCTTGATTTGCTCCATAAGCTCCATTGCCTCGGGAGTAACCAAAGTAGGCTTCTTAAAAGCCTCGCCGCTTGCAACGACGCGGTGTCCCACGCCGTCGATTTCCTCCATAGAAGAGATTACTCCGACGTCCTTGTCGGTGAGCTTGTCAAGCACAAGTTTTACCGCCACTTTGTGATCGGGCATGTCGATTTGACGTTCGATGGTTTGACCGTGAGCCTTGTACACAAAGTTGGAGTCGGCAATTCCTATACGTTCGCACAAGCCTTTGGCAAGTACGGACTCCGTTTCCATGTCGATCAATTGATATTTGAGTGATGAGCTTCCCGAATTGATTACCAAAATTTTCATCGTAACACCATCCTAAAATTGCGTTTGAAGTGCGGTTATAGCCACCGCGGCAACAATGTCCTCCGCTTTGCAACCGCGCGAAAGGTCGTTCAACGGCTTTGCAAAGCCTTGACAAATTGGACCGACAGCCATAAAGCCGCCCAAACGTTCGGCGATTTTGTAGCCGATGTTGCCCGCCTGCAAATCGGGGAAGATAAACACGTTTGCATGTCCCGCAACAGGGCTGCCCTTTGCCTTCATTTCGCCCACAGAGGGAACAATTGCCGCGTCAAACTGAAGCTCTCCGTCCAGCTTGAGATAAGGAGCTTTTTCTTTGGCAATACGCGTAGCTTCCTGCACGAGGGTTACGTTGTCGTGCTTGGCGCTTCCCTTTGAGGAGAAAGACAGCATCGCCACACGAGGCTCGACGCCCGCTATGGACTGCGCGGACTTGGCTGTGGAAATTGCACAGTCTGCAAGTCCTCCCGCCGTGTAGGTCGGGTTCAAACCGCAATCGGCAAAAATCACCAGCCCGTCGGGGCAGTACTGATTTCCCTGCGGGGGACAAATCATGAGATTGAAGCTGGAAACAGCAGAAACTCCGGGAGCGGTTTTGATGATTTGCAATCCTGGACGCAGCGTATTTGCCGTGGAATGACATGCGCCGGAAACAAGTCCGTCAACATCGCCCATTTTGAGCATCATCGCGCCGAAGTAAGTTCCGTCCTTCAGCAACTCGGTTGCTTGTTCGGGGGTCATTCCCTTGGAGGCGCGCAATTCCACAAGTTTGTCTCTGTATTCTTGCAGCTTTCCGTCCGTAAGCGGATTGACAATCTGTACTCCGCCAAGGTCAACGTCGGGGTTGGCAGCCTTTATTTGGGTCTCGTCACCCAACAAAACAATTTGAGCAATGCCTTCTTCCGTTGCCATTTGCGCCGCTTTGACGACGCGTTTGTCCTCGCCCTCGCAAAGCACTATTCTTTTGCCGAGTTTTGCGGCTTTGCTTTTTATTTGTTCCAATACGCTCATAACAATCTCCTTTTGAAACGCTTTATTTATTGTGAAAAAAGGTGTATAATTTGTTTGTTACCCCTCTTTCAACACGATATTCAAATTATATCATAACAAAAAGCGATTGTAAACAAAATCCGAACATCACAACAATGAAATTAGCTGCAATTATATGCGAATTCGACCCTTTACACACGGGACACAAACGTTTGATAGACTATGCAAAATCCATCGCCGAAAAGGTGGTCTGCATAATGAGCGGAAACTTTACCCAACGCGGATTGCCCGCCTGCGCCGACAAATATTCTCGGGCGCGCCATGCCTTGATAGCCGGCGCCGATATGGTTGTGGAGCTACCCACCGTTTTTGCCACCGCTTCGGCGGAGAACTTTGCCTACGGCGCGGTAGAAATCGTAAAAAAAATCAACGCGAATTGCGTTGTTTTCGGCAGCGAATGTGGCGATATAGACGTTTTGCGAGCTTGCCTTGACAAACTCGACAATGCCGACACTCAAACGCTCATAAAAAAGGAGATGTCAAAAGGGGTCAGCTACCCCAAGGCGCTTGCGCTTGCAACCGAAATGGATGTGCTGAACAAACCCAACAACGTGCTTGCAATAGAATATTTGCGCGCAATGCGCAATTCCCGATGTAATGCGGTTGCTTTTACTTTGAAGCGCGAGGACAATTACAACGGCACAGCACCCACGGAGTACGCCTCGTCCGCCATGTTGCGCCGCAACAGCGAGCTTCGCAGCAAGTATACCTTTGACTACGTTATTCAAGACATCGACGAGACGATTGCCGACAAGTACCGCCAAGCCGTTCCTCTATTCCTTTCGGTGGCAACCAAAGAGCAACTTTGTCAAACGGAAGGGGTATCGGAGGGTTTGGAAAACAGAATTTTCAATTCCGACAAGACAAAAGACTATGAAGAGCTGATGGAACAAATCAAAACAAAACGCTACACCCGCCTCAAGCTGCAACGCATAGTTTTGAATTACATTTTGGGAATAGACAAGGAAACGGTGATACGCTTCAAAAACGCAAACTTTGCCACTCCGCTATTGGCGGCAAAAAAGTCCGCCGCCCACTTGATAGCGCATATAAACAACGGTATCGACGAGGTAACTCAACGTGCAGACAGGTTGTACTACGCTCTTGCAGGTAAAATTCCCGACAGCGCTTTCCGTCTGTCGGAAGATTAAAAACAAAACAAAAACGTCTCAAATTTGCATAAAATCTTAAAAAACAGCTTTTTTTGCCACTCTTTTTAATACTATGTCTCACATAGTATTCTATAAAACAAATATTTCCGATATGGATCGTTTCTAATTGTACGCTATTGAAAATATAATAGCTTGTGAAATTTGTTCGTGTTGCTGCGCCACTGCTTTTTGCCGCCGTCGTTTGCGTTTTTGTATCGGCGCCGACAAAGTATATGCAAAGTTTTTTTGACGGGCTGACTGTTTGGGCAATCAACGTGTTGCCCGCCTTGTTTCCGTTTGCCGTGCTGTCTGCGCTTGCTCTCAAAATTGCTCCGCACAAAAAAATATCGCTTTCAAAAAGTCTTTTCGGCGTGGATTGCGACAACGCTTGGACGATGAGTCTTTTGTGCGGCTACCCCATTGGAGCGCGTGCGATTGCCGACAGTAACGCCGACGCATACACGGCAACAAAAGCATGCGCCTTTTGCTCCACCGCGGGACCGATTTTTATGCTGGCGACGGTGGGTACAACACTGCTGAAAAACAACGTCGCAACCGTAATACTCTTGATTTCTCACCTGCTTTCGTCACTATTCAACGGTTTGCTCTACCGCTCCCAAAAACCGATGACCCTTTCCGAACAAAGCAAAGAACTTTGCGCCGCCGATTTGGGCAACACCATAACAGATTCTGCGCTTGCAGTGATTTCCGTAGGTGGACTAATTGCGCTGTTTTACATGCTTACCGACATGCTGAAAAGTTTTTTACCTGCCGATATAGCCGACAGCCTTCCTCTCGCTTTTGCTATAGGCGTGTTGGAAATGACAAACGGAGTGTTTGCGGTATGTAGAGTTGCCGACGTCGCAACCGCAACCGTTCTTTGCAGCGGATTGTTGGCTTTGGGCGGAGTTTGCGTTTTTTGCCAATGCTACGCGTTTTTGGGTAAAAAAGGGGTAAAAGTACGCGATATTCTGAAAATGAAGCTCACACAATCGGCTATCGCGACATTGGTGAGCTTTTGTTTGGTAAATATTTTTTTATAAAACCGCACGTAAATCGTTACTTTTTGATGCAAAACTACTTCAATTCAAAAACAGCTATTTTACTTGTTCCTTTGTTCGATTTCAAAATTTATTTGCTCTATCAACAGCTCTGTGTCTGCTATGCTCAAACAATCGTCCGTCTGCGACGTGCCGTAGCAGCCGTCGCTTACTCCGCTGTTGAGATAGCTTTCGATCATCACGCCGTCCGCGCCGGAATTTAACGCCAATTCTGCATTCTGCATTTGATTGGCTGCAATTTTTCCGCTGTTGGCATGATTCAAATCTGCCATTACAAAATCGTTCAAACCGTTTTTTTGCAGCAATTCTTTTGCCAAACGAACTTGTTTTGCGGTCAGATTGGACTCGTAATTGCCATCATTCAGCCCGCCCCGCAAAACTATGTGAGCAAATTTACAGCCGTCCGTTACGTATTGCGCGCCGTTATATGGGAACACGCACGGTCTGCTTACGGCAAAAAGGGAATCCACCGCCTTTTCCACGTTGCCGTCGGTGGCGTTTTTAATTCCGCAACAAACTTCCAATCCCGAAGCAAAATCGCGGTGCAAGCTATCTTCCGAGCTGCGCGCACCCACAAACCAATAGCTTACAAGGTCGTCAAAGCACTCGTACAGCTCGGGATACAACAATTCGTCCGCTATCGGCAACCCTATTTGCAAACAGCGAACCATCATTTTTCGACAGCGCAAAATTCCTTCGTCCAAATCGATCGGAGCGTTGTTTTTCAAATGAAACGCCGTCCCCTTGTAGCCCATTCCGTTGGAGTGCGGTTTGGAAGTATAAACCCGCGCCACGACAAGCAGCTGCGGAAACCTGCCCGCTATCTTTTTAAGACAAAGCAAATATTCTTCCATCGCCCGCGGATCGTCGGCAGAACAAGGACCGCACACAACGACAAAACGTTTGCGCTCCTTTAGATTTTTCTTCAATTGCTCGTCAAAATTCGCTTTGACCTGTTTCAACTCATTGTCAACGGGCACGCAGCGTTTGTAAAAAGAGGAAGTCTGAAGTTTTTTTTCGACAGTGAACATTACTTTACCAAATAATTTTTTATTTCATCGAGACAGCACTCTGGGACATATTGAGAAAAGTCCTGTCCTAAACCTGCCAATTCCCTGACAAGCGACGCGGAAACATGACGGTATTGCTTGTCTCCAACCACAAAAACAGTGTCGCCGTCCCAATAGCTTTTGTTTATATCGCAAAGGTCTATAACAGATTGCAAGTCCAACGCGTTTCTGACGGCTTTTATCATTACCGTTGCGCCGACGGATTTGCAAAAATCCGTCATCATGCCGCTATGCGACACCGCTTGCGCGTTACTTACGTGCACAATGGCTTTTTTCAGCATAGAAAGCCGTGCCTCGATTGGAATTAAATACTGTTTGTCGAAATTTACCCCCACAACAACGTACAGCTTGTCAACAAGGCGCGCGGCGCTTTCGATAGCTGCAACATGTCCTTTTGTTATCGGGCAAAACGATCCCGCAAAAACACCTATTCGCATTGTTCTCTCCTTTTGTAAAAGCTGAACTTGACGCTGCCCATTTTGCGAACGTCAAAACATACAAGATCGCAAACTTCTTGCGGCAAATCGTGTTCGGAATCGTGTTCGCAAACGACAACGCCCTTTTCGTTCAGTAACGATTTGTTGGAAACGGTTGCCAAAACTTCGCTGTAAAAAGCCGATTTGTAAGGCGGATCAACAAAAATAATGTCAAAAGTTAGCTCCGACCTACTCAAACAGTCACGAAAATCTCCGAAAAAAATTTGCGGTTTTTCTCCTATTTTTTCAAAATTAGCTTTGATAGCCGCTACCGAATCCTTATTGTTGTCGCATAGCACCGCACGTGCCGCACCTCTGCTGAGACATTCTATCGCAAGCTGCCCCGAGCCTGCAAACAAATCCAAAACTGTTGCATTGGGCAAACAAGGGTTAAGAATGTTGAAAAGCGTTTCCTTCATTCTGTCAAGCGTGGGACGCGCCTCGTTTTTGGGGGCAGCCAGACTGCGCCCCTTGTATTTTCCGGTGATAACTCTCATTGCATATATTTTACAACATTATTCCAAATTACACAACAGTTCATAAATAATTACTTTGTCATTAGACAAATTCACGCCACGCCCCAACACCGCTACCTTGTCGCCGAGGCATATAGGCGCGTCACCGATGTCTAAAATCGTCATTGCCATACAAATGGCAACAATCTTCACGGAGTACTGTCCGATTTTGATTTTACTTCCCACAAGAGTACGCGCAAGTCCGTTGGCGTAACCTATGTTCAAAACCGCCAATCTTGCGTCCGTCGGGCAGACATACTTTGCGCCGTAGCCGACCACGCTACCCGCGCAAACGCTTTTTAAGGAAATTACTGTAGCCTCTACACTTTTTACGGGGCTGAGCGCATCGCAGCCGTAACCATACAGTCCCAATCCGATCCTTGCCATATCGAGGTGATATTTTGAAGAAAGCAACGCGGCGGACGTGTTTGCTATGTGACAGATTGCGTTGGGAAAGGATTTTTTCAACAACGACAGGCACTCCTCGAAACGCTCCAACTGCTTGTCGCACTGCGGGACGGTTTCTCCGTAAAAGTGCGAAAACACTCCCTCAACGCGCACCAAAGAGGTATCTATGCGGGTCAACAATTTTTCCAAATCACCCTTAACAAAGCCGAGCCTTGACATTCCGCTGTCAATTTTCAAGTGAATTCGCGCCGACAAACCCAATCGGCTCGCCGCATTTTTTACACATTCGAGCGTGTCAAAGCTGTCTACCGTCAGTATAAAATTTTGCCTCAAAGCGCGTTCGGTATCGCGCGCCGCTTGCGGCAGCAAAATCAGCGTATCTTTGTGCAAAAAGGAAATTTGTTCCGCTTCGGCAACGCTTCCGACAGCATAACAATCAACAATTTGAACAATATTGCGGGCAACATGTACCAATCCGTGTCCGTATGCGTCGTTTTTCAGTACCGCGCACAAGCGACTGTTTCCCAAAAGTTTTTTGAAATATGTGACGTTTTTGTTCAGTGCGACAAAGTCTATATGTTTCAATTTTCAGTCTCCTTTGACGGTTTCGGCATTCGCCGCGAGGTATTTTTCAAAAACGTTTACAATTAGGCGCTTTTTTGCTATACTATAAATATGAGATTTTATTTTAGGTCAACACTTACAATCAGAATTTTTCTGTGGATAATTGCCATTGTCAGCCTTATTGGACTGATTGTAGGCATTTTGGTGTTTGCGGGAGTTCACATAGAGGTAAGCAAAGGGCAAGGTACGTTACTTGTAAGCACCTGTTCGTTTACGCTGCTTTTTTCGATACTGTTCGGCACAATTCACTACAAAGCGGACGCCGACCATTTACATCTGAACATCGCCTTTGTAGACATGTTGAGCAACCGCATAAGAATTGACAAGATACTCAACATCGTCATCAAAAACGGAGTGTTTTACATCAGTTATTTGTGGAAAGGTGCAGATCCTGTCATTTCCGCAATAATAATAAATCCCAAACGTTACGATGAGCTGAAAACGCTGCTGATGTCGCGCAATCCAAACATTGTATTTTACGAAGAAAAACAAGATGAAACTTCTGATAGCAAGCAACAATAAACACAAAATAGCGGAAATAAAGGCTGTCTTGGGTGGCGAATTTGACGAAATCACCACTCTCGAGGAGCAACACATCACGTGCGACCCCGAAGAAACAGGCAAGGATTTTACGGAAAACGCATTGATAAAGGCACGCGCGGTTGCCCGCATGACAAATTTGCCCGTCATTGCAGACGACACGGGGCTGTGCGTAACCGCGTTGGGCGGACGTCCCGGAGTACATTCCGCACGCTACGCAAGCGATCACGACAGTTCGGCAAACAGGCGCAAATTGCTTGATGAATTGCAAAACGTCGAGAACCGCGAGGCGCATTTCGAAACGGTTGTTGTTTTGCTCTACCCCGACGGAAAAACCGTGTTCGGAAACGGACGAGTTGACGGGTATATTACGGAAAAAGAATATGGCGACAAGGGGTTCGGTTACGACTGCATATTTTTCTCCGCCGAATTGAACAAAACTTTCGGCGAAGCAACCGCCGACGAAAAACTTGCCGTAAGTCATCGGAGCCGTGCGCTCAGAGACTTACTGAACAAAATAGCAAAATAAAAAGAACGGCAACTCAATACCGTTCTTTTTTTACGCAAAGAATTATTCGCTAGTTTTGACAGGGCGATTTAACGCCGATTGAGTTATGCACGTTCCCATCAACAACGCCGAGAACACCAACGCCACTATGGGTGCGGTAAACATCAGTTTCAATTCGCTGTCGTTTGCTGCGGTAACATGTACCAACACCACCGCCAAAACAAGGTAAACGCACGCAAGAGCGAACGCGACTATAGACAATGCCAACGGCTTGCTTCGTCCTTCCGTTGCCCTTATCAACTGACTGCGTAGGCACAGTGAAACCAAAACGACAAGTGCAATTTGAGCAACCAAACACAGCGTTGCGACAATCAACGCCGAAGAATCTGCAAAAGACTGCACAAGGTAAAAATTTGCAACAAACGTCATCAGCGAAATACAGTATGACTCGCTGTCATACAAATCGCCTTCCTTCACAGAAATTGCACCCTTTGCCGCAAAAGCAAGTAAAACGGCGGAAACCACCACTGTAATGAGCGTAAAAACAAGCGCAAGAATGTTCTGTTTTTTGCAGAAATCTTTACCGCGGACGGCGAATGAACAAGCAACGAAAATGCCGATACAAACGCCCGCCGCAACAAGTCCGCCAATTGTTTCTCCGTTAGGAACGATCGCTGCGGAAACTTTCTGACCATCGCTGACCAAGGAAACCGAACTGTGATACATTGCAACCAACGCAACGCTGCCTATCAGCAGAAGAGCGAATGCGGTTATTATCGGATTTACAAAACTTTTCGATTTCGCTCCGCGAAAATGCGCGACAAAACGAACAATGGAAACCGCCGCAAGCGCAACAACGGAAACAATCAATCCGACGGCAACAATAGTACCCATCACTGCGGGAATATATTCCGTTGCCCAATAACATCCGTTTACATCATAGCTCTGCGTAGCTGAAAGGGCAGCGTCTATATCTTTGTATGCTTGACCGAAGAAATAATACAAGTTGAGATTGACGCCCACCTGTCCCGTTATATAGGCGACGCTATCAGGCGAACCGCCGCTTAGTTTGACGTTTATACCCACAAAAAACGTGAACAGAAGCGTAAAAAACAACGCCGTCATCAAAAAAGCCGCGCCGACAATCTCCAACGCTTTCTTCCACATAGGGCGAGCGTTCGCAACAGTTGTTCCGACTTGCGCGATGGGTAACGCCTCTGTAACGGGCGTTTGATACTCTTCGGCAACACGCGTTACCGTGTTTGCGTCATCGGAAAGTGCCGTTCCGCACCGCTTGCAAAACAGAGCGTCAAAATCGTTTTCGACGCCGCAGCGCGGACACAAATTCTTTTGATTCAAATTCTTTCCGCATTTTTTGCAGTAAATCGAATCGTCCGAATTTTCGCAATTACAAAATTTGCAAATCATATTGCCTTCTCCATGTAAATTTTTTGCCATATTCTCGGCATACCTGAATTATACCACAAGCATACCCCCCCCCGTCAAGGAGTTGAGGCAAAAAATCGGGCAATTATGATTTGTTTTTAACGTAATTTTAATTAACTATTTCAAACAAAGAACGCAAGTCGTCTATCTCAAAAGTAGGTTGTAAAGAAGAATTGTTTTTACGGTGAGCGGGATTGAACCAACACGTGTCTATGCCGGCGTTTATACCGCCTTGAATGTCGCTTGTAAGACTGTCTCCGATGATGAGTACCTTGGATTTGTCTACGTTTCCTATATGCTCAAAACAGTAATCGAAGTACTGCTTTTGCGGTTTGGGAAAGCCCACCTCTTCGGAAACAAATCTGTTGACAAAGAATTTTTCCAAGCCGCTGCCCTTCATTCGACTGTTTTGTATTGTGACAACTCCGTTGCTGACAACATACAGCTTGTGAGTTTTTTTCAAACAACGCAGCACTTCCTTTGCATGCGGAACGACAAAAAAGCCCAACATCAAATACTGCTCGTATTTCTCCGCTACCACATCTATGTCGCAAAACGACATCTGCAACTCTTTGAACGTCTCGACAAATCTGTTGATCAGCACCTCCGATTTTGAAATTTTTCCTTGCTCAAACAGCTGCCATTGCGCAATGTTGTTGCGGCGGTAAACTTGCAAAACATATTGCGAAAATTCCCACCCCATGTCGCGAAAAGCCCACCTGAGCGCCTGTTCTTCCGATTTGTCAAAATCCAATATCGTGTTGTCTGCGTCAAACAACAAAACTTCGTACTTCACTTATAATCCTTCCTACTGTTTAGCAATTTTTTTGTTCGTCCGAAAACAAACTGACGGCAACCAATGCCACCGTGTGCGCCACACGTATAGTTTACAACAGCAATTTTACCGCTTAAAACTTTCGCTGCCCCACCAATCGGGGATCAACTCTTTGAGGCGCACGGTTTTGCGGCTTGCATAGTCAGTTAGTATTTCTGTTTCTCCGCTGTCGGGAGACAACTGCATCATATATTCTCGGCAAGCTCCGCAGGGAGAACCTATGCTTCCGTCCTCCATAACGGCGACTATTTTGTCAATTTCACACTCGCCGTTTGTAATCATATTTGCAATGGCATTGCGTTCGGCGCACATTCCGAGCGTGCATGCCGTGTCTATGCACACGCCGACATAGATGTTGCCCGCCTTTGTAACGAGTGCCGCGGCAACTCCGCCCGCCTCGATGAAAGGTGAAATAACTCTGGGCTTTTGCACCCGCCTTGCCGCTTCATATAACCTTTGCCAAATGTCTTTCATCATTTCCTCCCAAAACAAGCGTGTAAGTATATTCCTTGGCTGTTCCGCGACCGTCACGATAGGTGCGCCGTGTGCAATTCTACGTACATACGTTTATTTTATCGTAAAAAGCAAATTATTGCAATCTTTTACGCAAAACAACAAATAACAGACCTTGCGAAAAAATATTTTGCTGTAGCGGGAGACGGGATTCAGGTTTGTGTCCCGCGCCTTCCGCGGGTCCGAATCCCCAACATTAAAGAAAAACGCTCGGACATTTCTGTCCGAGCATTGGAGCGGGAGACGGGATTCGGACCCGCGATATCTGCCTTGGCAAGGCAGCGCTCTACCACTGAGCCACTCCCGCA
>CANRHN010000017.1 GCA_947630425.1 uncultured Clostridia bacterium
CGTTCAGTACTCCCAAAATTCCACTCAAAACAAGCTACACTGTACACAGCTTTGTATTCACCGCATAGCAGGTTTAACCTCAGAGAGTAATCGCTTATCTGTTAGGCAACCACCCTGTAGAGTCTCCACGATTGGTGGGGATAGAGCGTATGCCATTACGCCTTACCCGCCAATCTTAACTTCCAGCACCAGCCCCCGTTTGGGCAACGAAAGCAAGCACAAGAAACTTCATCGTTGTGCTCGGCGGCGGTCTTTTAGGCCCGCCTTCAACACGTCAATCGCTGACTAGAATACTGCACCACCAAATTTTATTTAGTTGTAGTGAGCTTTCGCTCGTATATTATTGTAGCACAAATTCGGCAAAATTGCAAACATTTATATATATGTAACAATTTTGCACATTGCCATGCTATTTTTTTCGTGCGGCGTTTTGATCGCAGAACTGCTTGATATATTCAAGATCGTAAGGAAGTTTGTCGCACGTTGCTTTGATTTCGTCGTTGAGCAGCCTGACGTGGTCGAGCAAATCTTCCGTCGTGTAAACGTCGAGGAATGATTTTTCGCATTTCTGCGAATCGAGAATGTCGTCGATAATCTGATAGCAAACGCCCAGCTTGCAGGCAATTTCGTCAAACAAGGCAATTTCCTCGTCGGACGCGCCGCCCACCATTGCTCCGCACACCAAAGCCGCGCGTATAAGCGTACCCGTTTTGGCTACCGCAAGCTCGGTGGCGTCATCGACGTTTTTCATTTCGGCGAACAAATCCAAAGACTGACCGTGTACCAAGCCCTCTATTCCGCTCATCTTGAACAAAAAGACGCAAGCATTTTTGTAATTTTTGTTGGAAATAGGTCCTTTCAACGCCGTTTCAAATGCCAGATTGAGCAACGCGTCGCCCGCCAACACCGCCGACGCCTCGCCAAACTGCATGTGGCAAGAACGCTTGCCTCTGCGTATGTCATCGTTATCCATGCAAGGAAGGTCGTCGTGTATCAGCGAGTAGGTGTGTACCATTTCCAAAGCCGCGGCGAGCGTTTTCGCTCCTTCCGAGACATGCTTGCCCACTGCCTTTGCTGTACGAAGCAAAAGCATTGGACGGAAACGTTTTCCGCCGCTGAAAAGACTGTACTCTATCGCTTGCAGCACCTTGTCGCGACTGTGAGGAAGGTATCCTCTCAACAATTCGTCTATATACTCCACCGTAAAATCAGTTTTCATCTGTCAACCTCACTTTTTCTTGCAAAATTTGCAACTTGCCCTTGCAGTCGTTCAAAGCCGCCATACATTCGTTTGCAAGAGCCACGCTTTCCTCGAAAATTTTGAAAACATCCTCAATGGGCACGTCACCCTCTATTTTTTCTGCCAGCTCGTTCAACTTGGCAATTTTTTCTTCGAGTTTCATTTATGTTCCTCCTTGTGAAAGACCTTTGCGCAAACAGTTCCGTCGCTTAGCCGAACCTGTATTTCCGACCCGACGTCAAGGTCGCTTGCGGATCGAACCGACTTGCCCTGCGTTGTAACGTACCCGTAGCCCCGCTTCAACACGTTCATCGGGTTAAGCTCCGCAAGCCTGCCCGTTGCTTGTTCAAACGCCGCCCAAACGCGCTCCGTTTTTGTTTTCGCCGCGTGAGATACAGCCTGCAAATAGTATTTGACTTTTGACGAAAGATTGTCCAGCTTGCGCCCCGCGCCGTGATAAATCAACGTACAGCTGTTTTGAACGCTTTGCCGACATGCGGCAAGTTTGGCTTCCGCGAAAGTGCTGATTTTGTCTAAGTGGGCGACAATGCGCGCCCTTTCGCGAACCACGTCCAAAGTAACAAATTCCGCTGCTTCGCTCGGAGTTGCGGCGCGTTTGTCTGCGGCAAAGTCGGACAAAGTAAAATCTATTCCGTGCCCCACTGCCGATACAATGGGTTTGGGACATTCGGCAATGGCGCGCACAACGATTTCCGAATTGAAAACGGAAAGATCCTCGTTTGAGCCTCCGCCCCTGCCCACTATCACCACGTCCACGTCGCTTGTGCCGAAGTACTTGATTCCGTTGACAATTTCCACGTCCGCACCTGCCCCCTGCACTTTGACAGGGTACAAAATTATGTCTGTAAAGGGCTGTCTGCGCAGAGCAACGTTTTCGATGTCGTGTATGACCGCGCCTGTTTCGCTGGTAACAACGCCTATTTTATTTGCGCTGTGCGGAACGATTTTTTTGCGCGACTCCTCAAACAAACCTTCTTTGCGCAGCTTTTCTCTCAACTCCACAAATTTTTGATACGCCTCTCCGTTGTTGTCGGTTGCCGTAAGTCTGCGCACAAAAAAGGAAACATTGCCCGACTTGACGAAGTAATTCAATTGTCCTTCGGCAACGGCGACCATGCCCTGTTGCGGCTCGGTAACGTTGGCGTAACAAAAACAGTTTATCGCCGCGTCGGCGTCCTTAAGGGAAAAGTACCAGCCGTTATAGGAGCGTTTTACATTCGTAACCTCTCCGCAAACGGAAAGATCGTTCAGTACTCCGTCAATTTCCACTATGCCGCGAATGTAGTTGTTCAGTTGTGTAACGCTTATGGTCATTTGGCTTGAAACGCCTTTAACATATTTTCAAAAAGAATTGCTCTCGTGACAGGTCCAACGCCGCCCGGTACGGGCGAAATCGCGCTGCACTTGGTGCAATCCGAACTTACATCGCCGCAGGTTTTACCCTTGTCAAAGTTCAGACCGACATCCACTACAACGGTTTTTTCCGTCACAAATTCATTTGTTACAAGAGAGGGAACGCCGCAAGCGGAAACGAGTACGTCCGCCGAACGGCACACTTCGGCAAGGTTTACCGTCTTTGAGTGACAAACGGTGACTGTTGCGTTTCTGTTCAGCATCATCAGCGCAAGAGGCTTGCCCACGCCGCCTCTGCCGATAATGACGACATGTTTTCCTTCAAGCTCCACTCCGTAAAAATCCAACAAGCGAACGACTGCGCTCGGAGTTGCGGGACGAAATCCCGATTTGTTTCCGTAAAGCGCAGCAATCGACAGCGGATTAAGGCAATCCACGTCCAACGAAATGTCGATAAAGGAATACGCCTCTCTGTACACAACGGGCAGCGGCTGCTCCACCAACACTCCCACTGCGTCGGTTTGGGCGCAGGCTTCTTTAACGTAATTGCAAAGCGTCTGCGCCGAGACATCGGGACGGAGAAACACAGCGTTTACGTTGACGCCGCACTTTTCCGCGTTGCGTGAAAGAGAGGACACATACTGTTTCCACTGCGGATCGTCAAACCCGAGCGTGTAGAGCGCAGCATTGCGTCCTTGCAGCCCCTTACTCACGTTTTCGAAAATTTTATCGGCGCATGGCTTGCCCAACAGCGCGACGCTCATTTCAGACTCCGTTCGTAAGCGGCAAGAATACCGTTTACATAGCCGACGCTTTTTGCCGTGGAAAATTTTTTTGCCAGAGCAACTGCTTCGTTGATAACAATCGGGTGAGGCGTGTCAAGGTTGTTCATTTCCCATATAGCCATTTCCAACGCGGCAAGATCGGGGCGGTATATTCGCGACAGCTTGTACGATACGGAAAAACGCGCGACAATTTCATCAATTTGAGCCTTCTGACCGACAACCCCCTTGATAACGTCCGTTGCAAATTGCACGTCCTCTTGGGTAAGCTTGTCCTGCTCGAATTGCGAAAAGTCGTCGTCAAAACTTCCGCTTATCAAAAAACAATATATTTTGCAAAATGCCACCTCTCGGGCATAGCTTCTCATATATCCACCTTTGTACCACAACGCGCAAAACCCTTTGATAAACAAAGGGTCGCGCTAATTTTCTTCAAACTCCACTTCGATCACGTGAACATTGACGTCTTTGACTTTGAATTCCGTCATGTTCTCGATTGTATTTTTTACCGTGCTTTGAATGTTGCTGGCAACGTCGCTTACTTCCACGTTGTAGGCAAGTTTGACGTACACATCAACGTACACCTCGTCGTCTACGTACTCCGTTTTGACGGACTCGCGCGCTTGCTTTGAACCGGCAAGGTACTTGACTACTCCCTCCACCTCGTTCAGAGCGCAGTCTACAATGTCGCGAATGATTTCGCTGCTGTAAACAAGTCTACCCGATTCGTCAAATTTATTTACAACTTTCATGGTATTGCTCCTGTTTTGTCTTTTGTACAATTGTACCACAGTTTTACAAAAAAAACAAGGCTATACGGACAGTATTCTTACGTATTCGGGCTCAATGGAAACTTCCGTGGCAATGATATTGTAAATTTTTACTGTGTCCTGACGGGTCAGCTCGTCCTTGTCAACGATAACGCTCACGTTGTCAAGTCCCGCATTGACGGTTATAAGCACGTCCTCGTAGCCTTGTGCCTTCAAAAGCGTTTCCAGCAACAGCTCCGTTTCCATTGCGTCCACAATTTGCTGCTTTTTCACAAGAGCGTTTTGCCTTGCCTCGGCGTACTCGTCCCCTTCCATTGCAATTATGGCGTTCAGCTCCGCAATTTCATAGTCGCGCTTTGTTTGTCTGTCGAGACGGGACGTGGCAAAGAAGCTTGTTTGAATGGTGGCTGAGTCGTCGGTTTTGTTTTTGGTGGTAAGCAATGTGACGTTTAGCACTGCAGCAACCACCAGAACAGCCACCATAGACACAATGAGTGCGATTTTCTTTCCTTTTGACATAAAAAATCCTCCCTAACTTTTATATGTTAGCACGCTGACGTCCTTTTCCGGAACGTCCAGCAGTGTTACAACCACCTGAACAATTTGAAATTTTATTATCGGATCGTCCGCTCCCTCGGCGACTACCACCACCCCGAGAATTTTGGGAGGGAGCGTTGTCGTCAGCAACGGCTCTCCCTTGTAAGTGACGAGGCTGTTTGTATGCTTTGTCACCCCGTTGGAGATTGTCGATTCCGTTTCGTAAGCGTACACCTTTTCTTCGTTGCTTGCATAAGATATGGCAACAGAAGCCTTACCGCAACCCTTGATTTTTTCTACTACGCTACAAATTTTATGCTCCATTTGGCTTATATATGATTCGTCCGTAGAGGTTTTTTCCTTTTTTGAAGCGCCGTTGCTTGCAAAAATGACAACAACCGCCACAATTGCCAAAATTAAGGCGATATAAAGCTCGATATTTTTTATGGATTTGAGCTTTGCAAAAAAATTCTTTATTGCGTTCATGCCGATCTCCCGATTTTGTTGATTTGATGAGTTAAACGTGCGCCGTCCTTTCAAACCCAAACGACGGAAAGAGTACTATTGCCGAAAAAGGGCGCTACCAAATCTTTGATCCTTTGCTCCAACCCTTGTTCCCACGATGTTTTTACAGCTACCGTAACCGTTTTTTCCGTCGCAGTTATGTCCGCGTCTATTCCGTTGGCGACAAGGGTCTTTTTTGCCGATTCCGCCGCCGATTGAAGTTGTCTGTCGTTTACGCTGTTCACATAGGACTGCTGAATTTCAACGGCGTTTTCCCTGCCACGGGAAAAAGAAATGTCCCCGTTGAACAGCCCGACAAGAGGCTGAACGATAACCAACGTTACCACCACGCCAAACACCGTTTTTACGTATCGGCGAGTTTGACCCTCGGGCAAGATAATGTCGCACAACACCGACAAAATTGCTATTCCCGCAACGGTTACTACCCACTGTCCCATACAAACTACACTCCGTTCGCCATACAGATGGCAACAAGTATCAACAGGCAAAACATAAAGCCGACGGCAAGTATCAACACCGACAAAAAGGTAAGCGTTTTACTCATTCCTCCCAACAGCTTTACGTATCTTTCGTCCACTACAGGTTCGCTTACCGCGGCTACGGCTTGTAAACCCAAATTGAGGCAAACCAGGCTTACAAGGGGCTTTATCGCAAGAAAAAGCAAAATCAGCAAGGTGACCACTCCGAAAGCATTTTTTATGAGCGATGTGCTTGCGGCAACAATGTCGAAACCGTCTGCAAGGTAGCCGCCCAAAATCGGTATGTAATTTTTTGTTGCGAACTTTGCCGCGCGGTATGACACGCCGTCTATCGAAGCGGCTGTAATACCCTGCACCGTTGTTACCGCGGAAAACAGCATAAACAGCACTCCGAGTATCCAACCGGAAGCGTTGGAAAAAAACTCCGACGCTTTGCTAACCCTGACGTTTGAAGAAATGTTACCGACAGCCGTAAACACAAGCGCGAACACCGACAGAGGAAGCACCACGGCGCGAATTACCTCTATTATCGTTGTGGAGAACATCACCATGGAGGGCTGACACACTCCGGAAGCCACGTTGCCGCCGTTGGCTATCAAAAGCGTCAGCAAAATGGGCGACGCTACCTCCGACAGCGTTGCAACCTGATTGAGCAACACATATATCTGCTTGTAGGCGTCCACCAACATCGACAGCACCGACACCAGCACTACAGTAACGCCAACAAAGGAAATTACTTGATTTGTGCTGTCCGAAATCATTCCCCCGTTTGTTTTGCGAACAAGCCCGAGAAGAACGATAACGGTAAAAATTGCAATCAACTCCGGTAAAAGACTTTTTATACCGTCGCCGAACAACGACAAAAAAATGTCCCAAAAGCTGTCCGCAGTGTCAAATTCGCCTTTTACTATGCTTTTTACCTTGTCGGCTACGCTATCGAAAAAATCGGTAGCAACGTCGTCCACTTGCGAAAAATCGATGTTTGCCAACCCTTCGTCAACGTTTTTATTCAGCTCCTCCTCGATGTCGGCAAATGCCACGGCGGGCGCGCAAAGAATTGCTATTAAAATTGCAATTGCAATCAAACGCTTCATAACGCCAACCCTATGATAGCCTCAAACAGTTTTTCTACGATAGGCAGCGCACAAAACAAAATTGCCACCTTTGCCGCCAACAACACCTTGTCGCCAACGCTTTTGCAATTGGCGTCCAAGCAAAGATTATTGCTGAATTCCGCCAAGTAACCTATGCCGACCACCTTGATAACACAGCCGATGGCTTCGCTATCCACCCTTGCCCTGTCGGCAAGATTGTAAAGAGTGTACACAACGTCGTAAAGCGCGTCGCAAATCATCAGCAACAGCACAACAGCCGCGCCTATAGTCAAAGGAACAGCAAACTCCGGTTTGAGTTGCCGTACTATAACGATACCCACTGCCGACAACAACGCCAACAGCGCAATTTTGTAAAAATCCATAGCTACAAGTCGAATAAGGATTGCAACGTGTCGTATAGCTGCACAATGACGTCCAGCATCATTACAAGCGCGACCACAAGTCCAACCACCGAAACGACGGTTGCAATTTCGTCCTTGCCCGAACGTTTCAAAAGCATAGTTGCAATGGCGGTTATAATGCCAACTGCGGCTATTTTCAAAATTACTGCAATATCCATTTTTTCAGATGAGAACAATTCCCACCATTACCCCCAACAATATTCCGAGCTTTACGTAAACGGACTCCCTGCGCGCTTGATCGTTTGCCTCCTTGTTCATATCGGCAAATATCGCCTCGTAGTAATCAACATGCTTTTTCAATTCCTGCGTGCTTACAGCGTTTAGCCCCTCGAAAAAGGTTTTAACGTAATTTTGCTCGCGCGTGTTCAAGGAACACTTTGTTTTGCCTTTTTCAATATATTCGCAAAAAACCTCGCTGCAATTTGCGCAGAAATCTTTGTTGAACTTGTCTATTTCCAGCTGCCGTACATCGAGATTTACCTTGAACAGAGCCAAGTATTTGCACAAATCACTGCAAAACATAAACTTACTTCTCACTCGGCGTTCAAAGTACTTTCCCAATGCAAAACCACACAAAGCGCACGCAATAATGGCTACTATGTCTGTCATATTAGTCTACAAATTCGCGTTTTCGGAAGTAGTTGACTGCTTTATGGAGAAAATTTGGGGTTCGCTTCCCGCTCCTTTCAACACCACGGCAAAATCAAAGCAGTCTGTCAAATCGAACTTTTCGTTGAAATCGGCAACAGTTCTGCCATGCACGCTACAAGCAAGCCGCACGCCGCTGTTGGCAACGGACTTGACGGCGGGAATGTCGTCCGCGCTCAATTCGTCGCATACGATCCAATCGGGAGAGATCGCCCTTACGCCAACCTCGAACGCGTATGCCTTGCTCGACCATCGGAGAACGTCGCAGCAACTGTCGCTTTGCAATCCGTCAAAAAACAGCTCGCCCCGCTCGTCCACCGCCAACACATTGTATCTGCGAGAAAGTTTTGTTGCCAAATCTCTCAAAAAGGTTGTTTTGCCGCTCCCCGGCGCGCCAACAACAATCACATTCCCCTGTTCGCATAACGACATTGTTTGAGCGTCCACAAGATTGACGCAATGAGGTATGCGGAAACATAGCGACGTGTATTTTCGAAAAACGGTATCATTTGCGGCGACATGTCCGCAAACTCCCACTCTAACGCCGTCCTCCAAAGTAAAAAAACCTTTTGCCAACATTTTTTCGTAAGCATAGACGGAGCTGTTGCAAGCGCGATACACAATTTGGTCACAGTCCTCTTGGGGGACGATTGCACCGCCGCTTTCAAGCTGCAACTCATTCTGACCCAAAACATACCACTGTCCCCCGACGTTGACTCGTACGGGTTTGCCGTTTCGTATGCGAATTTCCCTGACATTTTTATGGCTGCACAGTCTGTCGGAAATCTCCCTTGGCAAACAATCCCACACTTTCATACAATAACATATAGGACAAGCCCGCAAAATATGCAAAAAAAGGTTTTGTATCATTCAAAGCCTTCTTCTGTAAATTGTCAAAAAACCAAAGAATTTCACAGCAAGAAAAAGATAACAAAAAAAAGGCGACCGCCGAAGCAGTCGCCCCACAAACCAAGTTACTTTGCGCGTTCCATATACTCGCCCGTGCGGGTGTCGATACGGATCAAGTCGCCTTCATTGACGAACATCGGGACCATCAGCGTGTAGCCTGTCTCAACGGTTGCCGGCTTGGTGGCATTTGTTGCCGTGTTACCTGCAACGGCGGGTTCACAAGTTACAACCTGCAAAACAACAAAGTTGGGAGGTTCAACGGAAAACGCTTCGCCCTTGTAAAACTTGATTGTGGCGGTCATGTTCTCCTTGAGGAACTGCAACGCGTCCTCCACTTGTCCTTTGTTGAGAGGAACTTGTTCGTAAGTCTCGTTATCCATAAAGTAGTACAAATCGCCATCGGAATACAAATACTCCATTTCTTTGTTTTCGATGTGTGCCAATTCGTACTTTTCAGATGGATTGAAAGTTTCCTCACGCACGGCGCCGGTCACAACGTTCTTTATTTTTGTTCTGACAAAAGCCGCTCCCTTGCCGGGTTTGACATGTTGAAAATCAACAATCACGTATATGCCGTTGTTGTAAACGAACGTTACGCCCTTTCTGAAATCGCCTGCTAAAATCATAAAATGTAGCCTCCCTTATTTATCCTATATGATTATAATAGTTTTTTCCGATGTTGTCAAGTCGGTAATACCGTCTTCCTCAATAAGCAGCAAATCTTCTATTCTTACTCCGCCCACGCCCGGAACATAAATCCCCGGTTCGCAGGTGATAAACTGTTTTGCCTGCAATTCGTCGGTAGAACGTGCGGACGCGCTCGGCGTTTCGTGAATGTCAATTCCCAAGCTGTGCCCCGTGCTGTGAACAAAAAACTTTTCGTAGCCGTTGGACTTTATTACCTCGCGGCAAAAAGAATCCAATTCTCTGCCCGCCATTCCGCAGTAGGCATTGTTGATGCCCATTGTTTGCGCAAGCAACACCACGTTGTAAATTTTGTGCAATTCCTCGCTTGGCTGCCCCACAAAAACCGTGCGGGTCATGTCCGAGCAATAACCATGATAGCGAGCGCCGAAATCCATTGTGACAGGGTCTCCGAGTTCTATAATCTTGTCCGTTGGATGAGCGTGCGGTTTGGAAGAATTGACGCCCGAAGCAATGATTGTGTCAAATGCAAGCCCCTCCGCGCCGTTTTTTGCCATTTGGTACTCCAGCTCAACTTGGACGTCTCTTTCGCTCATGCCGGGCTTTAGTACCTTCAGAATTTCCGAAAAAGCAATGTCGGTAATGGACTGCGCCTTTTTGATGTAAGCAATTTCCGTTTCCGTCTTGAAGCTGCGCACGCGGCAAATATCATCGCCCACAGGCACAAGTTTTACGCCCGTCAGCTTACGTTTGAAGTCGCCAAACTCCTGAACGGTCAGCTCGTTATCCTCGTAGCCTACGGTCTTTACATCATGCTTTTGGAATACCTCAATCAACGCGTCCGTTGCACTTGTGCCGTTGTCGATTTGCACGACGTCCACGCCTTCTTTTGCAAGCACTTGTGCCATTTCAAAGTATCTCGGGTCCGTGATGAACACGTTTCGGTTGCCCTTAAGCAGAACGAGAAAACCGAACGTGGAAGCAAAACCCGTAAAATACATACGGTTCTTTTCGCTGACAACCAAAACCGCGTCAACCTTAGATAACTCAAAAAGCTTGTCGGTATTTTTCATAGTTTCCTCCAATCAGATGCTATCGTAGATTTGCCTCATAGTCAAAGCGTCGTCGGCTTGCGTGCCGTCCGATTCGCAAATAACAACAGGCTCGAGCTTGTACTTTTTCAACACGCGGGCAAGGGGCTCGAACTCCGGTCCGAAAAGGGTGTCGGCAAAGGTAAGATGACGAACTTCCCCTCCGACCGAGTATTCGATTTTTGAAAAATGTATATGCACCTTGCTTGCGCGCTCAAAACCGAGGTCGTTTGTCAGGTGAACGATTATTTGTTCAAAATCCTCCTCCGTTTTGAGACTGCCGTACGTGCGCGCATTTATGTGACCGAAATCTATCGTCGGAATGAAAAAGTCGGCAATTTTACAAAATTCCGTCACTTCGGCTACATCGCCGATTTGATTGATTTTGCCCATTGTCTCGGGACAAAAAATGCAATCGTCCATTTTGTTTTCCACAATTTTGCGAGCAAGAATCTCCATGCGTTTTTTTGTCAGCTCCACCGCTTCCTTGCGCGTCATTTTGCCCACGGTGGACGGGTGAAAAACCACCCTGTTTCCGTAAAAGGCGCGAACCTTGTCGCAACTGCGCAAAACGTAACCGTAAGATTTTTCCGCCATTTCGTCGGACGGGTTTGCAAAATTGATGTAGTAAGGCGCGTGAACGGAAATAGCCACGTCAAACACCTTGCCGAGCTCTCCGATTGCATTGGCTTTTTCGTTGCTGATGTTGATACCTCTGCCGAATGAGTATTCGTAGGCATTCAACCCCTGCTCTGCAAGCCATTTTGGAGCGTCCACGCTTGAGGTGTGTCCCTCGTCGTAAAATCTGTTGCAATTGCCGCTTGGACCAAATCTAATCATTTTGTACCCTTTCTTTGTCTTTTCGCAGCTGTTCGGAAAGCTGCTCCTTGCTGTCGAATTTGCATATGGGGCGCAAAAACTGCGTTAAAGACAGCTTCAGTTGTTTGCCGTACAAATCGCCGTCAAAGCCCAAAAGATGCGCTTCAACGCTCACGCCGTCCAAATCGAATGTCGGTTTTTGTCCGATGTTGATTATTGCGGAAAAAACCGTCTCGCCAATTTGCGCTTTTCCGCCGAAAACCCCTATCGGAAGCAATTTGTCCTGCGCCACCTTCAGATTTGCCGTCGGAAAACCCATTTGATGCCCCACTTGTCTGCCGTGAGCAACCGTACCTGTCACAAAAAAGGGTTGAGAAAGCAAATCGTTTGCCGCTTGGACGTTTCCGTTTGCAATCAAACCGCGCAACATTGTTGTGCTTACTTTTGCGCCGTCAATGCAAATTGCGTCTACAATGTCCACATCGCACACGTCTGTCAGCGCATGTACCAAATCGTTGCAATCCTTTTTGTCGCGCCCGTATGTGTAATCGAATCCGCACACAACGCCTTTGAGACAATAACGTTTGAGCATGTTGACAAAAGCGTTGCCGTTGTTGTCGCGAAATTTTTCATCAAATTCGGCGGCAATAACGTAGTCAACATTCAAGCTCCGATAGATATCCAGCCTTTCTTCAAAGGTATACAGCACCTTTTGCTCTCTGCCCAACAAAGCCAAATGATTGTTGGAAAAAGTAAACAAAGCAACCTTTGCGCGGCGTTCGGCGGCTCGTTGTTTGCAAAGCTCCGCCAAACGTACATGCCCAAGGTGCATGCACCCGAAGTAACCCAAACACATCACTATCGGTTCATTCAGTTGGTCTCCGAATTTTTTTACCTGCACAGTTCTCCTAAGTGGCGTTTTTCAGATAGTAGTCTATTTTCAGTCTGCCGGCAAAGCTGCTTCCCAAACCGAAAAACGTACCCTTACAGTAAATTTTACGCGTTCCGTCAAAGTTTGCGGCAACGGGACGTCCGTTTTCCAGATCCGCAAAAAACTTGTCGTCCACAACATGGTTTTGCAAATCCGCAAGAGGGTAGGCGATGTCAAGAAGGCACTCCTGTTTTTTTTCGCGAATTTCGTCAAGCGTGTACGCGTCCGCAATCTCGAAACAGCCCGACGCCAATCGAATCAATCCGCTCATATAGCCGACAGTTCCGCATGCGGCGGCAATGTCCCTTGCCAAGGAGCGAATGTATGTTCCGCCACTACATTTGACGTCAACGACAAAAGTGTCGGAGCAGCGTTGTTCCACAAGGGAAATTTCGTAAACGTTTACCGTGCGTGAATCGAGCTTTACCGCTTCGCCCTGTCTTGCCAACTTGTAGGAACGAACCCCTCCGACCGATATCGCGGAATACGTAGGCGGAATTTGCTGCAATTCTCCCCGAAACAGTTTAAGCGTCTGTTCCAATTGATGTCGCGTCGGTACAACGTCGCTTGTTTCGGTTACTATGCCGTAGGCGTCAAGCGTATCGGTAGTTTTTCCGAAAGTGAAAAAAGCGCGGTAGTACTTTGTTTTGTTCGTTAGAAAGTTGAACAGTCTTGTTCCCATGCCTACCGCAACAGGCAAAACGCCGCTTGCCCCGGGGTCCAATGTGCCGAGATGTCCCACCTTTTCGCGAAAAAGGTGCTTCAAACACACCACCACGTCGCTTGCCGTTGCCCCTACAGGCTTCAAAACATTTACAAATCCGTTCATATACTAAATACTGTAGCCGACGACTCGCTCGATTTTTTCTATGACATCCTCGAGAAATCCGCTTATCATGCAGCCCGCTGCATACATGTGTCCGCCGCCGCCGAATTCCTTGCAGACATCTCTGACGGAAAAGTCCTTTCCGCGCATACTTACCTTGAAAGTGTTGGGCAAGTACTCGGTTAGCATAACGCCGACTCGGGCGGTATCAATGTTGATAACGTTTTGCACAATGCCCGCCGTTGTTCCGATATCGGCGTCAAATTCTTTCAAATCCGCCTGCGTCAAGTACATTAACGCCATTTTGCCGTCGTAAAAAGTGCGCAGGTGGCTTATCGCGCGACCGAGCAGCTTTGTTTCTGTAATGCTCGTATCTTTGAAAAATATTCTGTTGATTTTTTCCATGTCCGCGCCGCCATCACACAGATCCGCAGCCATCAAAAAGCTCGCTTTGTCGGTGTTGTTGTGAGAAAAGTTGCCCGTATCTGTACACAAACCCATGTAAAGATAGGTTGCAATGCGAGCGTCTACCTTAACGGGAAGCTGCCGCACTATCTCATAAACAATTTGACATGTACTTGCATAATGCGTTACGAGGTTGTACTTGGAATAGTACTCGCCGCCATGGTGATCCAACGTGAGCGTTTCGCGATTGTTGGAATACAAGCCTCCAAACTCTCCAACACGGTTTATATCTCCGCAATCTACGGCAACCAAAAGGTCGAATTTACCCGAAAACTGAGCGGATATCTCCCTCGTTTCCTCAAAGGAGTCCGTAATTTTGTTTCCGACAGGCATATCGCAAAAAATTTTTACTGTTTTGCCCAATTGTCTCAAAGCCAAACAAAGCGCAACTGCAGAACCGATTGCGTCGCCGTCGGGATTTGTGTGAACAAACAACGCCGCGCTGTTTATACTTGCAAGCAAATCTGCCGCCTGTTTAGCTGTTACCGTCTTTCCTGTTGATCTCATATATCAATTCGTCGATTTTTTGTCCGTATTCCATTGTCGTATCCAAAACAAATTTGAATTCCGGTACTTTTCGAATGTACATTGCACGAGACACTTCACGGCGTACGGCAGGTTCGTTTTCTTTGATTGCCTCAAACGTAGCCGCCGCTTTTTTTGCATCCGTCGAATAAATACTGACGTAAACCTTGGCTGCGGTCAATTCCCTGTCGCAATCCACGTCCAACACCGTAAACATTTCCGTTATACGTGGATCTTTGATTTTTTTTGTTAAAATTTCGGCAATAAGACGCTTAAACTCCGAATTAAGTTTGCTTGTTCTGGTGTTCATTGCTCGATCTCTTCCATCTGATAAACTTCGAATACGTCGCCGACCTTGATGTCATTGTAGTTTTCCACGGAAATACCGCATTCGTAGCCGGATGCAACCTCTTTGACGTCATCCTTGAAACGCTTTAGCGCAAGAATGTTGCCTTCGTAAATACTTACATCGTTACGGTAAATACGCACTTTGCCGCTGCGCGCTACTTTTCCGTTTGTCACATAGCAACCTGCAACAGAGCCGACGCCTGTAATTTTGAATACCTCTCTGACCTCTGCGCTTCCCAGCACCGTTTCGCGGAATTTGGGAGCAAGCAGGCCTTTCATTGCCGCAGTAACGTCGTCCACCGCGTCGTAAATCACATTGTACAAGCGAATGTCAACGCCTTCTTTTTCCGCCAACGTTTTGGCATTGTTGTCGGCGCGCACGTTAAATCCGATAATGATTGCTTCCGACGCTTTTGCAAGCATGACGTCCGTTTCCGTGATTGCGCCCACGCCGCCGTGAATTGCGCTGACTTTTACTTCGTCATTCGAAATCTTTTCAAGGCTGCCCTTCAATGCTTCGAGACTTCCCTGAACGTCTGTCTTGATGATAAGATTGAGCGTCTTAAGCTGACCTTCGGAAATACGACCGAACAAATCGCCCAAATTGATGGAAGGCGTTTGACGGGCATTTTCCAACTTGACTTTGTTTTTGCGTTCCTCTGCCGCTTTCTTTACAAGCTTTTCGTCGGCGACATACATATAATCGCCCGCTTGCGGCACTTCGGAAAAGCCCAACACCTCGACAGGCATGGACGGACCCGCGCTTTTGATTTTTCTTCCCTTGTCGTCAAACATGGCGCGAATTTTTCCCGTTGCATAGCCCGCAATCAAACTGTCGCCGACATGCAACGTGCCGTTGCTGATAAGTATTGTTGCGACAGGACCTCTTCCCTTGTCCAGCTTTGCCTCAATTATCGTTCCCGTGGCTCGCTTTTCGGGATTAGCTTTCAATTCCTTTATTTCCGTCACAAGCAGAACGCTTTCAAGCAGCTTGTCAAGTCCCATACCTGATTTTGCGGAAACGGGGACCATAATGGTGTCGCCGCCCCACTCTTCGGGAACGAGTTCATATTCGGACAACTGTTGCTTTACCCTGTCGGGGTCCACGTGCGGCTTGTCCATCTTGTTGATTGCGACAACGATAGAAACTCCCGCCGCTTTGGCGTGGTTTATCGCCTCAATCGTTTGCGGCATAACTCCGTCGTCCGCCGCCACGACGATTATCGCAACGTCGGTGATTTTTGCTCCGCGCGCACGCATAGCGGTAAACGCCGCGTGTCCGGGGGTGTCTATAAACGTAATCTTTTCGCCGTTGACTTCCACGGTGTACGCGCCTATGTGTTGCGTGATACCGCCCGCTTCGCCGCTTGTTACGTTTGTGTTTCTTATAGCGTCGAGCAACGACGTCTTTCCGTGGTCTACGTGTCCCATAACGGTGACAATGGGCGGACGTTTGGTGTTGTTTTCCAAGCCGTCATCCGTCTCGGCGTCAATGATGATTTCCTCGGCGGTAAGCTCTTGCTTAAGCTCCAACGTTACGCCATGCTCGCCTGCAATATATTCGGCATAGTCAAAATCGACCGTATCGTTGATTGTTTTCATTATGCCTTCTTTGAACAACTGTTTTATAATCTCCGACGCGGAAACGCCAATACGTTCGCTCAAAAGCTTGATGGGCACTTCTTTGTCGTTGACGACGGCATGCGTAATTTTGGGAGCAACAGAAACGTTGGAGGATTCGCTCTTTTTTGTGCGGTTTTTGCGGACAACTCTATCCTCGTCGTAGTCTGCCGTGTAGTCGCGCGTAAGAAGTTTTTTAAGGTTGTTTTGACGTTTTTCGTCGGGATGTTCCTTTGTTTTGTTTTTGTTGCCGTGCGACTTTTGCGCGTCAACGCGCGGCACTTCCACAACGGGGGTAAATTTCTTTCCTGCCGAAGCGCCGTTTCGGGTACTGCGGTTTGCAGAACCTTGTTCGTCCTTGACGGCGGGGCGAGAACCTGTTTGCGCTTTGCCGGATGCGCGCTGTTCGCGTTTGGCGTTGCCGGCAGAGCCGCCTTGGGAAGTTGAGGAGATATCGATAAATTTTCTTATCTTTACATTACCCTTTTCGTCGGTGTAACGCTTGATTTCTCTTCCGTTTTCTATGATAGTATCTACCTTGGTCTGCGGTTTTTCCACCTTGGGAGCTTCAACCTCGGGTGCGGCAGGAGCTTCTTCCGTTGCAACAACCACTTCCGCCGTTTGCTCGGTTTCGACAGCGACGGTCGGCTCTTCTTGCGCTTGTTCTTTTTCCGCGTTTGCAAGTGCCTCCATCTCTATCTGTCTGAACTCTATCTTGCGTTGCTGTATTGCTTCGGATATCGCATTTGCACGCAACTTGACAGACGCCAATGTTTGTTGTAGAGCACGAGCAACATTCAAAACGCTCGTTTTGACCGTTTTGATGTTTTCATAGCTTCTTTGTTTTTGTGTATTGGTTGTATTTGCCATTATTTTTCCTCCCGAGGCATATACATCAAATTTTCCGTTATTGCGCCGGCTAACGATTTGTCGCAGATAGCCAACGCTTTGCAATTTTTACTTTGCAAAAATTGATAAGTTTCGATTTGCAAAAGGGGACATTGTACGCGTTCGCTTACGCTACGCAACACGCTTTGAGAGTTGGGCGACAAGTCCTCGGTGAAAAGAATCAAGTAGATCCTTTTTCTGCAACTTTTGATTTGGTCGCAGCCGAATACCGCCGAACCCTTTTTTATTGCAAACCCTATATAAGTTTGAATTTTACTGTTCAAGTAATTTCTCCAATTGTTGCTCCACCGTCTCCAAAGAAAAGCCGTGCTGTTTTACAAACCCCTTGCTTTTGAGAGCTTTGTGAATACACTCGGCGCACCTACACAAATATACTCCCCTGCCGTTGAGCTTTCCGCTCAAATCCACTACTACGCCGTCAGCGGAATTTACTATTCGCACAAGTTGATTTTTTGGCTTCATTTGGCGGCACGCAACGCACATTCTTTCCGGTTGTTTTTTGAGTGATGACACACTACTCTCCTTCGCCCTCGCCTTCTGCGTTGTCGAACATGCCGCTTGCAAGTGCCGCCGAGTAAGATTTGACGTCGATCTTCCAACCCGTAAGACGTGCCGCAAGACGCGCATTTTGTCCTTCTTTGCCTATGGCAAGGGAAAGTTTTTCATCAGGGACAACAACTTTTGCTTCTTTGGAATCCTCATCTGCCTGCACAATCAGGACTTTTGCGGGAGAAAGCGCTCTGGCGATGTAGTCGAGAATGTCGTTGCTCCAAGGAATTATGTCGATTTTTTCTCCGCCCACTTCCGAAACAATTGCGTTTACGCGTATGCCTTTGTTGCCGACGCAAGAACCGACGGCGTCTATTTCGGGGTCGGTGGAATAGACCGCTATTTTTGTGCGGAAGCCCGCTTCACGCACGATGCTCTTTATTTGAACTATGCCCGCGCGAATTTCGGGAACTTCGTTTTCAAACAAACGCTTGATGAACATATAGCTTGCTCGGGACAGCATAACCTGTGTTCCGCCTATGCCGTCGCGGACGCGCTTGACCAAAACTTTGATACGATCTCCCGCGTGGAATTTTTCACCGGGGATTTGGTCCTGCACCGAGAGAACGCCTTCCATTTGATTTTTGCCTATTTCGACATAGATCGTACCGTCGTCCTTAACTCTGGAAACAATTCCGATAAGCAGCTCGTTTTCTTTGTCGGAATATTGATTGTAGGTGACGTCCTTCTCCGCCTGATGCAAACTGTTCTTTATAACCTGAACGGCATTTTGCGTGGCAATTCGGCTGAAATCGCGGGGATTTATTTCCGTCAAAACTTCGTCTCCGACCTTGTAGCTCTTTTTGATGAGCTGCGCGTCCTCCAACGAAATTTCCTTTTCGGGAGTTTCCACCGTTTCCACAACTGTTTTGCTCGTGTAAATGCGTATGGTGTTCTTTTCGGGATTGATTTTTACCACGGTGTTGAACGCTTCGCCGTAATGTTTTTTGCAGGCGATCGTCAAAGCAGTTTCCAAGGATTCGATAACTTTTTCCTTGCTGATACCCTTCGTTTCTTCCAGCTCGTCCAGAGCAAGGAAAAATTCTTTGCTGATCATGCTTGTTCCTCCTAAAATTCGATTATCGGCTCAACTAACGCCGTATCTTTTTTGTTAAATGTTATTTGTTCGCCCTTTACCTCAACGGTAAGGCTTTGTTCGTCGTAACTTACAAGCACGCCTTGGAAAACTTTTTTGCCGTTTTGCGGCTTGTAGAGTTTGACAGAAATTTTCTTGTTGATGTTTCGACGGTAATCGCGCTCCGTTTTTAGAGGACGATCTATACCCGGTGACGAAACGTTGAGAATGTACGACTCGTCGATGGGGTCGAGTTCGTCAAGCGGCGCGTCTATCGCTCGATGCAGCTTTTCGCAATCATCGATTGTAACGCCATCCTCCTTGTCAATCACAATGGTGAGGTTCATTCCGCTGTACTTTTTTTCGTACAACACCTCGACAACCTCCAACCCGAAGCTTTCCGCAATGGGCAAAACCAACTTGTAAACCTCGTCTGCGACCTTTCCCATAACTCCCCCTTTACAGTAAGTTGAGAGTGGAGACAATCTCCACTCTCACCAAGTAAACGAATATTTGGCGAAATGTGACTGTACGTTTGAAATTTGAGGCTTCTCTCTGAATTTACGCACAGTACGTAACAAATTTACTCAATTTGTCGGTTAAATTATACCATATCAAAACAAGTTTGACAACTATTTATATAAAAATTAACAAACTTACTTGGAATTAGCCGCCAAAAAGCTCATGCAACGTGCGGCGGCAAGCGCAGTGTCGTAGCAGAAAACCGAATCGGGACAGCTGACTTTGCACTTTTTTACCACGTCCTCAAGCTTGGTAGAGCCGCTGTTTTCCATCCTGCTGTGAGCAAAAAGCTCTCCAAAAACGTCGGTTTGCGAAACGACGTTGTTGGTAAATTTGTAATTCATCGGAGCGGCATAGTAGTCCAATAGCTGCACTATCTGCGACAAATTGTTACCGACAAGCTCGCAATCGTAACAAAACTTGTACAAATCGGAAATAATTTCCGTCAAGGTCGGGTAAAAGATAAGCTTTGACGCAGCAATTTTGCAATGCTCCAATGCGCGCTCGTCATTGATTTCCTTCTCGGGATTTACATAGCTGAAAAAGCGTTCCGTGACGTGTCCGTGCACCACTTTGACGGCGCAAAGGGCATAAATTTTGTCCTCGACGACATTGCCCAAGCCTGTGGAATTTACGTGCAACACAACATAATTTTTGTCGCTTATAACAGACTGTTCCGAATAGTGTTCGACAAAGTTCATCTGCCTGTACTCGGTACAATCTTCGGGCTTGACAAGCAAATACTCATCGGCGACCTCACGAGTAAATTCGCGTTCGGGCGAAATGGGACTGATTTGGCAAGAACACAAATCGTATACGTGCATTTCCAGCTGACCGTTTTGCCCCACGACCGTTTTGCCGCGCACGACAACCGACATTCCGTCGGCAAGACGGGTAAGCGTTTTTAGCCGTTTGTCGTTGGAAAGAATGCGTTTTTCAGACAAAGTACGCGCTTCCGCTTCGCCCCGTCCCGTTTCGTCCACTATCGTGTTCACATCCGTTATTTGCATACGCAAAAAGAGTATACAGGGCAATGATGCGCCCGTGTCGTCCGTCAAAGTGAACGAGCAAACATAAAGCAACGGATTTTTCTTGGATTGACGACAGTTTCTCCCCGAAACAACGCCGCACACAGTGCAGCTTTCGACAGGCTTTCGCAAGTCGGCAATGTACATTGGGTCAACCGTCAATTCCTTTCCGAAAATAACATGTTGACCTGTAACGTGAAAATATCTCGACGGCTTGAGCAATTCCTTGTTTATCGCAAGCCGAACAAGCGTTTCCTGTTCCAAAACGGCGTCGGAGCTGTCCGCGTCATCGTTTTTCAACGTAAATGACACATTGTAGCTTGTGTACTCCGCGTAGTGGTCCGTAAGCGTCGAACAAAAATCCGTTTGTTCCATGTTGCTTTTCGTAACGTCGTTTACTTTGAGTGTAACGTCTATATTTTTACCCGTCAATTTTACGTCGATCTTGCTCCGACCGATATTGGCGTAAACAGGGTAACGCTCCCTTATCAACTCGGACACGTTGCGCAAAAAGGAATTTACCGTAAAGACGTCTTCGGCAAATTTTACATTGCAAATGTAGCCCGTCGGCATTTGTCCGCGAACAAACTCGGTAATGCGCGACTTTGCCGCATTGTCAAAGACGACCGAAGGCGGGTAAGACAACGTGCAAAACACCTTGCGTTGCTGTTTGTCAACGCGTATTTCCCGCATACGCAATTCGGTAAATGATGGAAAAACTTCGTGTAACTGATCAATTAGCATTTGTAAGAATGTCTATTTCCTTTTTGAAAAGTTGAACCGCGTCCTCGGCGGGTACGGTTTTGTAGCGTTTGCCGTGCTTAAAAAACACAAAATTGCCGTTTGCCCCCGCCATACCGAGATCGGCGTCGCTACACTCCCCCGGGCCGTTGACTTCGCACCCCATTACCGCAATTTTGACGTTTTTGTCTATATTTTTGACATAATCGTAAATGTCGTTTGCCACAGCCTCGAGGTCAATTGAACAACGTCCGCATTTCGGGCAGGAAACAAATGTAACCCCTTGGCGCAATCCCAACGAAACAAGAATGTCCTTTGCCGCAAGCACCTCGTCCACGGGATCGGCAGTCAGCGAAACGCGTATGGTGTCGCCTATACCGTCAAGCAACAACGAACCGATACCTATGGAATTTTTTACCAATCCCTGACGCAGCAAGCCCGCCTCCGTCACTCCGAGATGCAGCGGGTAACCCAATTGGGCGACAAGTCTGTTTGCCTCTACCGTTTCGCGCACGTCGGTGCTTTTGACGGACAAAACCAAGTCGTAAAACCCTTTGCTTTCAAAGTAACGCACGTACTGTTCGAGACTCCAAAGCAAGGCGCGCGCTCTGTTTCCCTGCGCCGAAACCAACGCGTCCTTGTTTACAGAACCGCTGTTGACGCCTATTCTGACGGGAACGCGGTGTTTTTGCGCGCATGCAATAACGTCGTTTAGCTGAGCCAAAGACATGTTGCCGGGGTTTATGCGGATTTTGTCCGCGCCCGCTTCCATTGCCGCAATGGCAAGACGGTAGTCAAAATGAATGTCCGCAACAAGCGGCACGTCCGTTTGCTTGCGCAACTGCGAAAAAGCCTCCGCCGATTGTCTGTTGGGAATGGCAACACGCATAATGTCGCAACCGCTTTTTGCACAGCGTTCTATTTGCGCAAGCGTTCCTTCTACGTCGGCGACGGGAATATTGGTCATGGATTGAATGGCAATTGCACTGCCGCCGCCTATGGGCAAACCGCGCACAAAAATCGTCTTTTTTGTTCTCATAGTTTCAAAATATCGATCAGTAACATCAACGCAATCAGGACTATCAATCCTATACCGTTGATGTAGCTTTGCACTTTTCGGTTTATCGGGCGACGTGCGATCCATTCGATCAGCACAAACACCATCTGACAGCCGTCCAACGCCGGTACGGGAAGCAAGTTGAACACCGCAAGGTTTACGGAAATCAGCACTATCAACATCAGAACGTTACCGAAGCCCGTTGCGACAACTTGGCTGGTCATGCTTATCGTGGTGATAGGTCCGCCCACGCTTTCCAAGCCCACCGCGCCCGTCAACAGACCGCCCAACGTCCGCAACACCAACATTCCCACCTCGAAGCAATAGGGAACAACGCGCAGCAGTATTTCACCGAAACCGAACTTGTGTTTCTCGTATGCGACGGACATTCCTATGCCCGTATACGCCTGTTCCTCCGCCACAAGCGAATTGTCGAAAAGGGTCTTGTCAACTTCGTACACATAGTACTTTGAGCCGTCCGTAACCTTGAGGGTAACGGTTTCGCCCGAATTTCTCAACGCCCTTTCAAAATCGCCTTTTCCGCTCAGTAAAACGCCGTTCAATTCCAAAACAGCATCTCCCGCGGCAAGTTTGCGCGTTCCTTCTTGGTCAAGATGTTTGCCGTTCACCTTGGTGAGCGAAACCGTGTAGTATTTTTTGCGAAGTACGTTTTTCGGTTCTGTTTTTTCGTAAACAGTTTTTCCGTCGACCACGCGTTGGCGCAACACTGTTACGGTCATGCTGTCCGACAAATATCTGTCGAGATTGTCTAACATATAAACGCGTTTGCCGTTTATTTTGTAAATGATATCGCCCGTTTGCAACTGTCTGTTTGTTTCGGGTGCGTATTCGTAGACGTTATTTACCCTGACAACCGTTTCTCCGTAGGCGGAAAAAACGATGATTGCAATCAATATTGCCGAAACAAAATTAAAAAATGCTCCCGAAAACAGCACTATCAAACGCTTCCACGGCTTTTGCGAATTGAAAGCCTTGGGGTTTTTGTTGTCCTCTCCCTCTCCCTCGAAAGCGCAGTAACCGCCAAGGGGCAACAGACGCAAGGAGAAAATTTCGCCGTTCTTTTTTTTCTTGGAAAAAAGTTTGGGACCCATACCAATGGAAAACTCATTGATTTGAAACCCAAGTATTTTTCCCGCCGTGTAGTGTCCCGTTTCGTGTATCAGTACCATAAACATCAACACGACAAACGCCAACAGCACATATCCGACGGTTTTCATAACGGATACAAAATCACACAAAAGACTCAGCATTGTTTCAAAAGCTCGCCAACGAATAGTTTTGTTTCTGCGTCGAATGAGCAAACGCTCTCCACGGAAAGTTCCGTACGCTCTGCCCGTTTACAGAAAAAGTCTACCGCTTTCATTATTATATTGTAAAAGCAGTCAAAAGAAAACCTGCCTTGCAAAAAACCGTCCACGCACACATCGTTAGCCGCGTTCATGACAGTTCTGCAAAGGGCGGGATATGATGCCAATTTGTAGCCAAGTTGCGCACACGGGAACTTGTCAAAATCGCACGGTTCAAATGTCAAATCGAGCAAGTCTCCAAAGTCCAACTTTTTACAGACAAAATTGCCGTCCGTACCAAGCAACGCCTGCTGAATGGGCAAACGCATGTCCGGCACTGCAAGCTGTGCCAAAACTTCTCCGTCGGAAAATTGCAACATAGAATGTACGACGCTCTGTCTGTGTACCACGATTTGAATTTTTTCCACGGCAATTCCAAACAAAAAACTTGCCTCCGTCACTTCCAGAGCTTTGTTCATCATCGTTGCGCTGTCTACGGTAATTTTTGACCCCATGTGCCAATTTGGGTGCTTCAACGCCTGTTCTGCGTTGACTTTAGACAACTCTGACTCGGGCACGTTCCAAAAAGGTCCGCCGCTTGCCGTGAGTAAAATTTTGTCTACTTGTTTGTTGTTGCCCTGCAAACACCGAGCAATCGCGCAGTGTTCGCTGTCAACGGGCAAAATTTTCGCCTTGCCGACTCTGCTCATAATCAATTCGCCCGCGCAAACCAAAGCCTCTTTATTGGCAAGCGCGACGTCCACGCCGTTGTCGAGGCAACACAAAATTGCGGGAATAGCGGCAATACCTCTTGTGGCTACAACCGCCACATCCGCGCCTTCAACCGCACGCAAAAGGCAATTAGGGTCGCGCGAAATCAATCCGCAAAAGTCGGGACAAAATTCGGCAGTTTGTTCGGCAAGTTTTGATTCATTGGAATATGCAACAAGCGAATGTACCTTCAGCTTGTCGCTGTTGCAACGTATAACGTCCAATGTTTGTGTACCGATAGAACCGGTACTGCCGAGAACCGCTACCTTTTTCATTACAAAATGAACATAAACACGAAAGAAACAAATACCGAATTGAACATTATACCGTCCATACGGTCGATTATTCCGCCGTGTTCTCCCAAAATTCTGCTGTAATCTTTTATACCGCAGTAACGTTTGATCATACTTGCAAGCAAGTCTCCGATTTGCGTTGCGACGGAGCCGAAAAGTCCTATCAGCACATACGTTATCACCACGTAAACGGTAGACAGCCCCAAACCGTCAAACGTCAAACCGAACTGAGGTCCGAAGATTTTTGCCCAATCGAACAGTGCAAACACCAAAAACGAACCCAACGCACCGCCGAAAATTCCGCCAACCGCTCCTTCAACCGTCTTGTTGGGAGAAATGTGCGGACAAAGTTTGTGCTTTCCGAAAAGGCTGCCTACAAAGTAGGCGAATGTATCGGTAAAGGTGGAAACTGCAAACACCAAAGCCAAACCTATCGCATTCAGCGGCAACAGATATGCCTCGCGCGAAGTGGGACTTTTTCCTATCAGCTGATTTATGTAAACCCAAATGTCGTTTTCGAGATATCGGTACATCGTGCTTGTCGCGCCGTAAGTGTGAGTGGCTGCGCTACGATTGAGGTAAAGCAACGTAGCCATAAACAATCCGGGGTACACCAGCATGAACGCTATGAATATCAAGCTGTCGGCGCGATTGTGCGCCAACGCGGTAACAATCGACACGATAAACACAATCAGCGAAAAGAACAGTATGCCCACAAATCCGAACAGAACGTAAGCGGGCATCAACCCGAAGCCGTAAAGCCACAACAGCCAACTGAAACAGTCGGGTATTCGGTCTTTTCCCAATGCGCGTCTCATTTCGATGACGGACAACAGTATAAGTGCCGAGATAATTACTGAATTTATTGCACGACCGCTGATTATCGTATCTTTTGCGCCGCTATGAGTGTAATTGACAAAAAATACATTCAAAAGTATCATGCCAATCATCACTATAAAAATCACTATGCCCACCAACACGCGGTTGAGCAAAGATTTTTTATTCAGAGCCATTTATTCCTCCAAAGTTACGAGTACGCCTGTTATAATCTGCAAGGATTTTGTCGTATTCCTCATTTGTAAAGTCGGGCCAAAGGGTATCCGTAAAAGCCAACTCGGAGTAGGCGCTTTGAAAAAGCAGATAGTTACTCAGCCGTTTTTGTCCGCCCGTTCTCACGATAAGGTCGGGGTCGGGCAAAGCGTTGTACAAATTGGCTTTTAGTCCTTCAACCGTCAGTTCCTTACCTTGTTTTACAAGTTTTTTGGCTGCTTCCACTATCTCTTTTTGTCCGCCGTAATTTATGCACAAATTTACGCAAATCGAATTGAAATCCTTTGTTTTTTGTTCGATATCCGCAATTTTGTCAACAAGTCCCTTGGGCAGACCTTCTCTTTCGCCGGAAACAACAACGCGTACTCTGTCGGCGCAAAATTTTTCAAATCGGCTTAGATATTTGTCAGCCAACGCAAAAAGATTGTTTATTTCCGAACGAGGACGCTTCCAATTTTCCGTTGAAAACACGTAAAGAGAAAGATATTTGACGCCCACTTCCAAAGAGTGGTCTATGATACGCTCCGCAACATCCAATCCGCGCCTGTGCCCATGCAAACGAGCAAGCCCTTTTGCTTTTGCCCAGCGACCGTTTCCGTCCATGATAAATGCAACGTGAGTGGGAATGTTCATCAAACGTCAAATTTGTAACGGCACACAACAAGCTCGAGGACGTCCTCTTTTTGTCGAACAGCCGTTACCAACTCCTTGTCAAATTCTTTTTGTTTTCTGTCTACATAATAAACAAACTTGAAGCCTGTTATACCCAATTTACGCAAAACGTCTTGGGCTTGCCCGACTTCAAGTCCAACCAAATCGTTGAGATTTGTCATACGTTACACAGACATTACGTCCGTTTCCTTTTCTTTGGCAAGTTTGTCTACCGACTCTATTTGCTTGGTGAGAGCTTTGTCTACTTCCTCTTCGTAGTCGGCAATCAAGTCCTCCGACACGGTTTTGGCATTTTTTTCCTTTTTCAAACCGTCCATTGCGTCGCGACGAGCGTTTCTGAGTACAACTTTTGTTTCCTCAGCAAGTTTTTTTACCTGTTTTACAAGATCTCTGCGGCGTTCTTCCGTTAGCACGGGGAACGTCAAACGAATCAGCGTGCCATCGTTTTGCGGTGTTACGCCGATATTGGCGGCAAGAATTGCCTTTTCCATATCCTTCAACGCGGATTTGTCCCACGGCGTAATCACAAGACATCTCGGTTCGGGAATGGAAATGTTGCCCATCATCTTGATTGGAGTGGGCGTTCCGTAGTAATCGACGCGGATACCCTCCACAAGCTTGGGATTGGCGCGTCCCGCACGCATAAGATTGTACTCGTTTTTCATATATTCGATTGCCTTGTCGCAATCCATTTCAAAGGTCAAAAAGATTTCTTCGATTTGCGGTGTAGCGTAGGTCATAGCGTCCTCCATATAGATATAATTACTTTCATTTTACAATATGCCCGAAAATATTTCAATATTTATTTTACAATTGTCCCCAATTTTTCGCCCTTGAGTGCGCGCACCACGCCATTGGGTTCGTCTTTGCCCAAAACGATGATTTTTATGCCGAATTCCCTGCACATGGCGATAGCCGTCAGGTCCAACGCTTTTAGGTTGTCCGCAATCACCTTGTCGTAAGAAATTTCTTCATATTTTTTTGCTCGGGGATTAACTTTGGGATCGCTGTCGTAAAGTCCGTCCACCGCTTTGAGGCACACCAGCGCGTCGGCGTGAATTTCGCAAGCGCGCAAGGAAGCCGCCGAATCGGTGGAAAAATAGGGAGAGCCCGTGCCGCCGACAAAAATTACGACCTTCTTTTCGGCAAAATACCTGTTGACATTGGGCAAAAAGTAGGCTTCCGCAACCTTGTCTATGGCAAAAGAGGACACCACTCTGTTGTCAACGCCGATACTGCTCAACGCTTCGCCGAGAGCAAGTCCGTTCATAACGGTGGCAAGCATGCCTATATTGTCGGCTGTGGATCTGTCCATGCTTTCAATTGTTCTGCCTCGCCAAATGTTTCCTCCGCCGACAACCACTCCGAGCTGCACATCGGTTTCCGCAATTTGCTTTATTTGCCGAGCAACGTTGGTCACGCTTTCGCCGCAAATGTTCATTTGCCCGTCGGACAACGCTTCACCGCTGATTTTTAGTAGAATACGATTGTATTTAGCCATAATTCCTCACTGAAATATTTTGCAAAAAAGGGAACAGCTAAGTCGTGTTCCCTTTGTAACTCAAACAAATTACTTGATATTTTTGAGCTGCTCGGCGATTTCGTCCACAAAGTTGTCAACACGCTTTTCGATGCCTTCGCCCATTTCATAGCGAACAAAGCCCGTAACGGTGATTTCTTTTGCGACTTTCTTTGCAACTTCTGCAATTACTTGCTTTACGGACAAAGCGGGATCGCGAACATACTCTTGCTCCAAAAGGCAAACTTCCTTGTAGTACTTGTGAATACGTCCTTCCACCATTTTGCCGATAATCGCCTCGGGCTTGCCTTCGTTTCTTGCCTGAACGGTGAGAATTTCCTTTTCAGACTCAAGCTGACTTGCGTCCACGTCGCCAATACCCACAACCTGCGGTTTGCTTGCGGCAATCTGCATGCAGATGTTGAAAGCAAGCTCTGCCAAATCTTCCTGCGCGGCGTCGCTTCTCAACTCGCAAAGAACGCCGATTTTTCCGCCCATGTGAATGTAGCTGGAAATAAGTCCGTTACCTTCCAAGCTGAACTTGGTAAATCTGCGCAAGGAAATTTTTTCGCCGATTGCTGCCGTGGCTTCCGCAATAAGAACGTTTATGGTTTTACCGCATTCGTTGCAGTAGGTTTCTTCCAAAACCTGCTCTACGGTAGTAGCGTTTGATTGTAACAAATGCTTGGCAATGTTGTCAACAAGCTCTACAAATTGATCGCTGCGTGCAACAAAGTCCGTTTCGCAATTGACTTCCACCGCAACAGCGGTTTTCTTGTCGTCGGCAACAAGGCACTTTACGATACCTTCGGCGGCAACACGGCTTGCTTTTTTGGCAGCGGAAGCCATACCCTTTTCGCGAAGATATTTTATTGCCTCGTCAAAGTTTCCGTCGGTGGCAACAAGAGCTTTTTTGCAGTCCATCATGCCAACGCCTGTTTGCTCACGAAGTTTCATTACGTCTTGGTTTGTAAAATTAGCCATTGTTCGTCTCCTCGTCGATTTTTTCTTCTTCCTTTACAGGTTCTTCTTCCTCCTCGGGTACGCTCATCACAATGCCTTCCTTAGCTTCGATGACTGCGCCGCTGATTATGGAAGCAATGATTTTGATTGCGCCGATAGCGTCATCGTTGGCGGGAATTACAACATCGACCTGATCGGGATCGCAGTTGGTGTCTACAATTGCCACGATGGGAATGTTGAGAGCATGCGCCTCTTTAACTGCGATAGCTTCCATTTTTGGGTCTACAATAAAGATACAGCCGGGCATTCCCTTCATATCCTTGATACCGCCAAGGTTGGCTTCCAGCTTGTCGCGTTCTTCGAGAAGCTTTGCCACTTCTTTCTTGGGCAAAACGTCCAATTCGCCCAACTTTTCCATTTGATTGATTTGGTGAAGGCGTTCGATACGCGACTTGATGGTCTTGTAGTTGGTGAGCGTGCCGCCAAGCCAACGGTTGTTGACGTAGTACATACCGCAACGTTCGGCTTCCGTTTTGATAGCGTCCTGAGCCTGCTTTTTTGTACCTACAAACAAAATGGGCTTGCCCTGAGCTGCGATGTCGCGAACGAATGTGTAGGCGACTTCTGCCTGAGCGACCGTTTGTTGAAGGTCGATGATGTGTATATCGTTACGCTCGGTGTAGATATACTTCTTCATTTTGGGGTTCCATCTTCTGGTTTGGTGTCCGAAGTGTACACCTGCTTCCAAAAGCTGCTTCATTGATACAACTGCCATTTTTTCATTCTCCTTTTTTTGTTGTTTTTAACCTCTTTGCACCGTCAACTCTGCGCGCAACCGAGAGGCAAACCTCGGCACAACGAGCAAATCTTGCGCAAATGCGAATTAAACCTTGTAAATTATAGCACAAGCGCCTATTTTTGGCAATCAAAAAAGAGCATTTTTATTTAATATAATAATCAGAGAAAAAACCAAAAGTAAATGTGTCTGATGGTTTACGCGCACCAGATAAGAAATATCGTATTCATCCAGACGATAAAGAAACGATTAGGAAATAAAAAAATGAAGTCGGTGCACATACGTGCCGTTCGCACCTCGGTTTGACCGCAGCGATGCCGACTTCGATTATTAGTTTATATCATTTTGTGACAGATGTCAACAGGAATGAAATAGCTTGGTGAAAAATATGAAAAGATCTAAATTTTGGAAAAGTGTACTTATACTGCTTGGGATTATCGTGTTTATTCTTGTGGCAAGCTACGTTATTTACACTTTCAATGGGGTAAAAATATGAGTGTCAGAAAAAAATGGTATTTTGCAATTTGTATATTCATTACTGCCGCCCTGCTTGTTTTTGCAGGGTTTTGTTTTCCTGCCTTGCGGCGATTGGTGAGTGCTGTTGTTGATTTGGGAATTTCGTTAGCATACTATTGCTGTAATTTATTCCTTTTTCACAAAAAAAGCAAAAAAATCTCCCTGTTGCGGAAAGCAAAAGGGAGATTGCTCATCTTGTCGTTAGCGGCAAAGTCACCGCGCCGTCGATGAAAATACCGTCAATCGTTATCGTCGTGATGATGACACTCGCAATCGGGATCGTCGCACTCGTCGTCGCCCATTGCGGCAACTTCTTCCTCGAGTTGCTTGAATAACGTCTGATACATATCGTCGTCGATGGGCAGGAAATTGTAGTAAGGCTCGCCGTCCTCTTCTACCTCTTCCAACTCGAAAATTTCGATTATGGGCTCGTCCTCGTCGTCGGCTTGCTGCAGGCAGGCATATTCTTTGCCGTCGTGTTCCAACGTGGCAATGTGATAGAAAGGAATTTCGTTGCCGTCTTCATCTTCCAACATGATAACATCTTCGTCAACAGTTTCACATCCGCAGTCGCAAGCCTCGTCGTGTTCGTGTTGCACCTTTTCTTTTTCGTCCATTTTTTACCTCCAAAATTTATCTTTTTTTGTCTAAATAATTTTGCAAAATGATTGTTGCCGCCACCTTGTCTATAACCTTTTTGCGATTTTCTCTTCGCACGTTGCCCTCGATAAGCACTCTTTCGGCAGATAAAGTCGTAAAGCGTTCATCCAAAAATTCGACGGGAATGTCGCAAGCGGCTTTCAGTGAGTCTACAAACTCGCGCGTCTTTTCCGCCTGCTCGGTTTCTCTGCCTTTCAGATCCAGCGGCAGTCCCGAAACAAACAGCGAAACTTCTTTTTTCTTGGCAAGATCCACAATGTACTCCACATCTCTCTGAACGTTTCCCGTTCGAGTAAAGGTTTCCAACGGATTTGCAATGATCCCCATCAAGTCGGACACTGCAATACCGATGCGGACATTGCCTACGTCCAACGCCATTATTCTTCCCATAACTATTTTATTGTACCACAAAAAACGTCAGGTTGACAACCCTATTTGAAAAGAATGTTCAAACATTTTTGCTAACAAAAAGACCGCGCAAAGGCGATCTTGATGCTGAACGTTACTTCGTCATTTCTTTCACTTTCTTTTTGCCCTTGTTGAGCATTTTTTGCACCTGAGGAATTTCGCTTACAATCATTCCCGCGGCTGCTCCCAAAGCCATACCAATCAAAAGTTTGTTCATAAATGCCTCCCAAACGTTACTGTTGTTAGTTTGGTTTTTAGTTGACAAAATATACGAAAATAGCGAAAAATCATATACTATGTGTAAAATAGTATTCTATAAAACGCCGAAAAATTGAATTGTTAAATGCAATAAGGCAGCAATTCCGCGTCTCAAGCTAAAATCAGAACTAAAATTTGTCACAAAAAAACAGGTCAAAGTAAATGACCTGCATTTTGCGTAAGTTACAAAAGGATTGTTTACACGTAGTCCACTTTTGATTTGTCTACGGTTTTGCCTTCCTTTTTGGCGCGGTAGTCCTCTATCGCCTTTTTGATTGCTTCTTCCGCAAGAACGGAACAGTGTATTTTTTGCGGAGGTAATCCTTCGAGTTCTTCCACCACTCGAGCATTTGTAAGTTTCAACGCTTCGTCCACTGTCATACCGATCACCATTTGCGTTGCCGTGGAGCTTGTGGCAATTGCAGCCGCGCATCCGAATGTCTGGAATTTGGCGTCCGTTATCACATCGTTTTCGATACGAAGCGTAATTCGCATAATATCTCCGCATGTAGCGTTGCCGACAGTTCCCTCACCGTCGGGATTTTCTATTTCTCCAACGTTTTGCGGATGTGCAAACGCATCCAAAACTTTTTGATTATACATTGTATGTCCCTCCTTTTTTCAAATCAAACAACGGCGACATTTCGCGCAATTTTTCAATCGTTTCCTTTAACTTGTCCGCAATGTAGTCCACTTCTTCCATCGTGTTGTGTTTGCCGAAACTAAATCTTATTGAGCCGTGCGACACTTCTATGGGCACGCCCATTGCAAGCAACACGTGCGAAGGGTCGAGACTTCCGCTGCTGCACGCCGAACCGCTGGAAACGGCAATACCGTTAAAGTCCAACAACATCAGTATTCCCTCGCCTTCCACAAACTCAAAACTGTAATTGGCAATGCTTGGCACACGGTGGAGTTTGTTTCCGTTTTGGCGAATATAAGGGATTTCTTTCTCAACCCGTTGTTCAAAACGGTCCCGCAGTGAAGCAATGTAGGCATTGTTCTTTTCCAAATCCACGCGAGACAATTCCAAAGCGCGAGCCAACCCCACAACGGCGGGCACGTTTACCGTTCCGCCGCGCTGCGAACGCTCTTGTCCTCCGCCGCAAATCAACTTGTCAAGTTTTACACCGTTGCGAATATACAAAACTCCGACGCCTTTCGGACCGTAGAATTTGTGTCCGGAAATTGTCAGCAAATCAACGCCAAGCTCTTTGACGTCAATGTTCATATAAGGTATAGCTTGCACAGCGTCAGTGTGGAAAAGCGCGCCGTGTTTGTGGGCGATTTCGGCAAGTTCCTTTATCGGTTGGATTGTTCCCACTTCGTTGTTGGCATACATCACCGAAACTATCGTCGTTTCGTCGTCGATTGCCCTTTCAAGCTCCTCAACGCGCACCATTCCCGTACTGTCAACGGGCAGTTTGGTTACTCGAAATCCGTTTTGCTCCAACCATTCGGCGGAAGTAAGAATTGCGTGATGCTCTATCGCGGAAATTATCACGTGATTTCCCCTGTCGCGTTTGTGCAAGGCAACCCCTTTTAGCGCCCAATTGTCCGCTTCCGTGCCGCCGCCGGTAAAATACACCTCGTTGGGCTTGCACCCAATAATATCGGCGACAGTCTCTCGCGCGTCGTTTACCGCTTTCGCCGCGTCTCTGCCAAATGCATGTTGACTGTTTGCGTTGCCGAATTCATCGGAAAAATACGGCAGCATTTCCTCCAGAACGCGCTTGTCGCATGGAGTCGTTGCCGCGTGATCCGCATAAATTTTCATAAATTATCCTCCGATAATTGTGTGAGTGTTATCGTATCGAGATAGGAATTGATGTTTTCGTACAGCTTGTTCCACAAATTACGCGCAACGCATTTGCTACGTTGGGCACAATCGGAATGTAAACAATCCACAATTTCCAAATTGTCCTCCACCGCGCGCAAAACCTGTCCCACAGTCAGCTCGTCGGGACAAACGCTCAACTTGTAGCCGCCCGACGCGCCTCTTGTTGCAGACACAATGTCGGCTTTTTTCATCAAAGCAATTATTTGTTCGAGGTATTTTTCCGTAACGCCCGTCGCTTGCGAAAGCGTTGAAACGTTCAAACACTCATTTTTGCTGTAGTTTTTGGCAAGCTCCACAGCCACGTACAGACCGTATCTTGCCTTTGACGACATCTTCATTTTTAATTCCTACCAATTTACTATGATTAGTTTACTACTATTGTAGTCAGATGTCAAACAAAATAGTTATCATTACTAAAAATATAACAAAAGGTTCTATAATAAATGTTGGGGTGTGAGTAAAAAAAGATAGAGCAAAGACTCTTTTTCAGTGTATAATTGAATTGGA
>CANRHN010000018.1 GCA_947630425.1 uncultured Clostridia bacterium
TGCCGCAGAAAGAGGGATCAAGCCGATTCAATTATATGTTGGGAAAATACCTACACCCCAACATTTGACATAGAGCCGTTTTTGTTACTTTGCGGTTGCGCTGTCAGCCTAACAGACAAGCATGCCCTTTCCAAATCACCCAAACAACATCTATCAACCACATAAAGGCAGCGCCGGGGACGACCGTCAAAATGGCGAGTACAAGCCAAAGCACATCAACGGGTTCTTTGATGGCTTGATTGATTATTCTGCAAATTCCGTAGAAAATTTCCACCACGGGAATACAAAGCAGAAGCTTTACGATCAAAGGCAAATTGTTTACGTCTGCAATAAGTTTTTTCAAATCTTCTTTCATTGTTTATTCTCCTTTTTGGATTTGCTTATATTTTATTACGTTGACTATTGTATGTCAAGCGAATATATTTTTGTTCGCGCATCATAAATCCCCTTGCGCAGGGCAAGGGGATTTGTTTGTTTTGACTATTTTGCGCCGATAAGGTGTTTGAAGAGCAAGCACCAAACAAGGTCTACCCAACCCCAAACAACGCCGATGATCGTTACAACCAATGCCAAAATCAAGCTTACAACGCTTTTTTTATCAAAGAAATGCGACCATCTTACGCCGATTTCAACAATCCAGTTGACTACGGGGATCAACAGAAGGATAATTTGAACCAATCTGCTTTGAGAATTAAACCATTTTGCCATTTTTTTGACCTCCTAAATAATTTTTGCTGTATATATTATACATCAATATTTTTACAGTGGCAACATCTATTTTGTAATTGTCCGAAAATTTTTTTTGTGCCGCCGATTGCCTTGCACGAACATGTTTTCAAGCGTTTACCACAATCACTTCTTTTTGTATACTTTGCAAAAATTTGTGCAGATCGCTCCCGCTCAACACCACCGTTGCGGTGTTGTCGCAAGGGTGAAATTTCACCTTGGGCGCATTCCACACCGACTCGTCTATGAGCAGCGGCGCGCGGTAATTGCGTTCGTTCAAAAAGGCAAACGGGCTGACGCTTCCGCGGTGTACCTGCAAGTCTTCAAACAGCCTTTTTTCCGTTGCAAATTCAAACTTGGCGCACCCCACATAACTTGCCAAACCGCGCATGTCGGCGCGCTTGTCAAAGGGCAACACCACGAGAAAACACCTGTCACTCTTTTTGTCCTTTACATAAAGGCTTTTGCAAGACATGCACCCTTCAACATGTATTATATGCCGCGACTCCTCTGTGGTAACGACGGCGGGGTGACGCAGCAACTCAAACGTCACGCCTATTTGCGCAAGATAGCTTGTAACCTTTTCTATCATTACTTGCCGACGTACTGCAAAACTATGGGCAGCACCACGCACACGATCACTGTCAAAATCAACAGTACGTAAAACAGCTTGCACCAAGCCGCGCGGTGCTTTACAAAACGCCAACCGAGCAAGCCCACAATGCAGATAGTCAACATCGAAGCCACCGAACGCATTGTTTCGATAATGGGCACGCTGACCTTGATGAATTGCAAAATCAGCGCAACCAAATACAAAACCGTTGCAAAAACGGTTACGAGAAAAGCCACAAAGCTCAAAAAGCCGCCGCCTTGCCGTTCTGTATTTTCTTCCTTGTTTTTTCGTCCAAACATCGTTGTTCTCCTTGGTCAGTAACAAAATTATACCGCGTTTGACCAACCTACGCAACAGTTTTGAACAAAAAATCTTGTTTAGCCGCCGTACAGATACAGCATCACTCCGCTGAAAATAATATTGCAAATTTTTTCCCGATAGTCCTCTGTTTGCAAAGCCGCACATTCGTCGGGATTGGAAAGGAAGCCGCACTCCACAATTACCGAGGGACAGCTCGTTTCGCGACAAACGTAATAGTCGCCGGCAATTGCCTCTCGCGCTTTGCCCGTGTAATCGTTGAACACCCGTTGCAGGTTTTCCGCCAACGCCTTGCCGTCCTCCTTGCCCGTCTGGTAAAAAACCTGCGGTCCGCTGCGGTAGGACGCGCTGAATTTGTTCATGTGGACGCTTATCATCAGGTTCGGATCGGCTTCGTCTATAATGCGCTTGCGTTCCCGCATATCACGCGACTTGAACCCTTTTGTCGGCAAACCGTACAGCCCGTTTTCGTTTTTGCGTGTGTACACCACGTTAAAACCCGCCCGTTGAAAAATTTCCCCGAGACACTTGGAGTAGGCAAGATTGAGAGTGGACTCCTTTACACCGTCCGCGCCCACAACGCCGCCGTCAATGCCGCCGTGTCCCGCGTCGATAACAACGGTAAAATCTATCAATGTGGTCTTTTTTACGGGAAAACTGCGCGCCACCAAAAAAACCGTCAGCGCAAGCTCTGCCACTATCAGTATCGCCAATACGGCAACAACCTTTTTACTTTTCCAAACTACAAACATTTTGTCCCCGTAAAAGCTTGATATTTGCCGTCTTTTGCCTCAAACAGCGAATTTTTCGGGTGAAATCGCCAAAATTCGCACTTTTTTTAGCGAAAAGTCGTCAAGTTATGCACTTATCCACCGAGTTATCCACAATGCGTTCAAATTCGGTGGACAACCTGTTTCACACAATTTATGAAACGGACAAGCCGTTGTCACACCCTTATTTTATGAATCAAAATGGACAAAATCACCCTCAAAACAAAAATTTTCCGTCGAAAAAAATTGTTGAAAGCAAACTATTTTACAAATAGTAACGCCGAACTATTTCACAAATAGCACCTGCCTGTAAACGTATAAACCGTACCGACGTTGGAAACACTTTGAAAAAAAACAGGAGTAGAAAAAATGAGCCTAAATCCTTTCAATGAGAAACCAATTGTTACCAACGACGATTTTTACAGTTGGAAAGAGCTTGCGCCCAAGCCTTACAACAAATTTGACGTCGATCCTTACACAAAGGTTCGCGTCATACTTGCCAACGGAGCGGAATACGAGGCGGTATGGTTCAGTCATCAATTCCACCGCCATTGCCCCGACAATGAGCTGAGGCGCGATTTGGCATTGTTGCGCCGCAAAGAACAGCAGCAGCAAAAGCGTATTGCCGCATTGAAGCCCATAGGCGAAAGCATACTCGAACACACCATTGCTTACGAACAGCTGGCGGTCGATCTTACCGCCATATTTGCCGAGCGCGAAAGCAACAAGTACGTAAAGCAGGCAATGGACTTTGCTCTGCTTGAGGACTTTGACCACCTTTACCGCTACGCCGATTTGTTGGAAATGGACAAAGGAATATACGCCGAAAAGCTTGTGGGCGGTTACACGGAGCTTATGCCCGGACGTCCCACCATTGCCGAACATCGTTTTCCCACCGACGACATCAAGCGGTATGTCAACTTTAAGCAGGCGAACAGCTTGACCAAGTTGGATATCAACATTTTGACCGCGGCAGAGCAACAAACAATGAACTACTATATGAACCAAGCGGCATTTTACCAAAACAAGCTGGGACGAGAGCTGTACACGGAAATCGGCATGATAGAGGAACAGCACGTTTCGCTTTACGGCGGTCTGAAGGACACCACCTGCAGCTGGTGCGAAGAGCTGCTTATGCACGAGTACACCGAGTGCTACCTTTACTATTCCCTTATGCAGGACGAAACTGACGAGAACATAAAGGAAATTTGGGAACAGCACTTCAACGACGAATTGGCGCACCTGCACAAGGCGGCGGAGCTTCTGCAAAAATACGACAACAAGGTTTGGCAGCAAGTAATTCCGCAAGGAGAATTTCCCGAGTTGCTCACGTTCCACTCCAACATCGAATACGTGCGCGGCGTTTTGAGCGGAACGGTCAACATCACGGCACGCGGCGAGGACTACGTTGAAGTAGCCGAATTGCCCAACGACGCCAAATTTTTCGACTATCAACGTCAGGTCAACGTCAAGGACAGCGAGGTTGCAAGCCACAACGTGATAAGCAAATATATCGCCGACAACCGCCGCGACTACCGCTTTGAAACGGCGGAACACCCCATTGAGGAGCTAAGAGACCGCAAACACGACAACACCGAAGTGGGCAGATAAAGTTTTCCAAAAACAACTGCCTTCAAGCTCACGTGTGGCTTGAAGGCAGCTGCCGACAGAAAACTGTCTTTACAACTAATTGTTGTTTGTTGCGGTATTGCTGTGACGATGTTCGCCGTACTTGTAATCTCTGTAGTCGGATTCTTTCTCAACCATGTTGAAGCGAGAAACGCACAGCCAAACAATCATATAGATGCCTGCAAGTCCAACCAAGATATACAACAGTCTTTCAAGCCAAGTGACGCCGAATGTGATCCAATTTACCACGTTGAAGCTGAAAATTCCGATCGCAAGCCAATTGAGCGCGCCGACAATGGTCAGAATGAGCGCAATAACCGAAAAAACGTTGAAAGTCTTTTTCAAAGTGCTTTTCCTCCTTGTTAGTTGTACTTGTAGTATGCAACGCCGACAAAATAATATACACCAACCAACAAATGGTCGTAGCACAAAACGCAAAAAAAGAAGGGGCGCGCGCTCCTTCTTTTTTGTTGGGTTTGAAATGTTACTTTTTCATTGATGTTTGTATCAGTAAGCAAATGTAAGTGTGATGGTGACGTTGTTGCCGTCGGAAACGTAGCTTATGGTAAGGTTGGTCAGGTGGTCGCCCGTTACCGTCATTTGCAACGTAAGGTCGCTTGTGGGCAACTTCAGGTCCGTTCCTTCTACCTTCAGCACTTGACTGATGTTTTCCGCTCTCACCGTCGCTGCAAGGCTTGCGTCCGTCAAATTGTAACCGGTGTTGAAGTAGTCAACATTCAACGTAAGTGCCGGCACAAAGCTCGTCACAGCCTCGTAGTGGTCGTTTACTTGCTCCACTGTGAAAGGTTCGTCTTGGCTTGCGTCATTGCGGTACTTCTCCGTTCCCGTAACATCGTAACCGTCTCCCTTGGTGTAGGTCAGCTCGCGTGCGTAGTTCAGCAATGTCCCTTTCTTTATCTCTATCTTCTGCTCTATCGTTTTGGCAGCAGATATTTCGTTGTACTTCTCTTGCAGTATCTCTATCGCTGTCTGTTGCGTTTCGTTACATGCCGCAAATACCATTACGGCAAGTGCCATTACAGCAAGCAGAATATATATGCTTCTCTTTTTCATTAGCGCAGTCCTCCTTTTGCCACTACGTACATTGCCGCAAGCAGTACGTTCATTGCTACTATTGTTCCCATAAGTCCTTTAAGCGGAGCGTCGGCTATAGCCTTGGCTGTAGCTACTACTCCTTCGTCCACTTCCGTGTCGTTCCAAGCATTTACCACTTTAACATATTGTTCAAGTTTGCTTTCTCCCGACTTACGTTCTTCCTCTTCCAGAGTTGCCAACTTGGCAACTATGTCCTTTACCTTGTCAAAATCTTCCGCTGTAAGGTTGTCTGCCGTAAGGTCGGAATAGTGTTCTTCCAAGTAGTCCACTACCTCTTTGAGATTGGGTGTATATCCTTCTGCGTCAAGCACCGTCAAAGTGAATGTCTTACTGCCCTCGTAGTTGGTATCCTCTATGGTGACTGTTACCGTGTAAACCTTGCTTTCCGTGATTGCAGAAGGATCTACCTTGGCGGAAAGAGTACCTTGTCCGTCAATGCGCAAGAATGCGCTTGCCGTCAACGGAAGCGGGTCTCCGTTGTAGGTGTAGGGTTGCGGCTCTTGTTCGTTGAAGGGCTCTCCGTTCACATTGAGTATGAACACAACTTCTTCGTCCGTCAGCTGCTTTTTGTGTACCGTGTAAGTACCCGCCGTTCCGCCTTCGTAACTGCCCGCAAAGGTTACGGTATAGTTTGTGCCGCTGTACGTACCTGTAATTTGGTATGTGCCTGCGTCGGTCATTGTGGGCTTGTTGAGAGTAATTTCCAACTCGTCACCGTTTACCACATTGCTGTCGGGCTGCCACTTGGTTTCTACAAAGCTGTAGTTGTGTTGGTAGTCGTAAGTCGCTTCCTGATTCAAGATGGTCACCGTGACGGGACGAGGATCTACCGTGTAAACACCGTTTACCTCTTTCACATCGTAGTTGTGCAATTGTTCCTTGTTGGTAACCGTTACAGTAATTGTGTAGCCGCCCACTTGTACACCGCTTGTCTTTGTAACCTCGCAAGTAACGCTTACGGCGGGAATTGCACCGTCGTCTTGTACCAAGCCCGACACGTCGTAAGTGAGAGCAACGGGTTCGTCTCCATAAGTGGAATTTTTGTTTGCCGCTGTTACAGTAAGGGTGCGCGGGGTAATCTTTACCGCTTTAGCTTCTCCCGTAAATGCCACGGTATAATTTTTGTCTGAGCAGTTGCCTTTTACGTCATACTCGTCTGCATTGATTGCGCTTGAAACAGTCAAGGTAAACGTTATGGTCGGTTGCGCCTCGTCTGCAGCCCATTCGCCCGACGTCTTGCTCCATTGCAGTTTGCCGAGCGTTCCGTCGGTTGCGGCGTCTTTGCCGTCATATTCACGGGAGTAAGGCTGTATTTCTATTGTTATTTCTTCGTGCGTAATACGGTAAGTGCTTTCCGTTTCGGATTTAAGCGTATAGTTCTTTTCTCCCTTTTGGGTGAGAGTAACCTTTGCCGTGTAGTCCCCTACGTTCTTGGAAACCTCTCCCTTGAAGGAAATTGTTACAATCTCCGCAAGATTATCTCCCGTATCCAACACTGTTTTGCCGTTTACCGTGGCTTGCAGTTCCTCTGTTGTGGGAGCTTTTCCGTTGTAGGAACGGGTCACTGCGGACAAGTCTACCGTCAATTGAAGCTTGGCAATGTTAAGCGTGACGGAATATGGTTGCGAATCGTCGTAGTTTGCCAACTTAACTGTTGCCGTCAGCTCGTAAGTTCCCGCGTCCTTGGCTCCGTGGAAGGGTTCTTTGTTCAAAGTGTACTCCACCGTTGCTCCTTCCGGCGCATTGTTCATTTTGGGTTCGTGCGTCTTGCCGTCGTAGGTTACGGTAGTTTCGGAGAAGGTGATGTTGCCGAATTGTGCGTTGGTTATTGTGTAGTGTCCGTTGCGGAACTTCACTTCATAGTTGGTGGGTCTGTTGTCGTCCTTCCAAGTAACCGTAATTGTGTAGCTGTTGCCTACGGGGCTGGTATTTGTGGCGTCGGTAGAAATCTTGATGTATTCGTCAATGCTTTCATCATTTACCAAGCCTTCCACCTTGTAGGTCAGCTGTTGGATTGTTTCGCCAAACACAGAAGTAAGGTCGGTTGCCGTGACGGTGACGGACTTTTTGTTGATGACATAGTTTCCGCCTTCCACCGTAAGCGTGTAGTTCTTTTTGCCCGTTTCCGTCAATGCGGCTGTAAACGGGTAGCTGTTTGCGTCCTTGGAAACCTTTCCCGTAAAGGAAATTGTAATAATCTCCGCCAATTGGTCGCTGTACGGCAAATTGCCCTGTTTAAGAGAGGACTTTATTTCGCTTACCTGCGGTTCGTTGCCGTTGTAGTCGCGTGCGTCGGCGGACAGCACAACGGTGATTGCAAGTTGTGCAACCTTGTATGTGCCCGTTTCCGTTGTAATTGTGTAGTTGGTGTTGCCTTGGTAGTCGGCTATCTCAATTGTGTAGTCACCTGCGTCGTGCGGTGCGTCGCCTTGGAATTTAAGCGTGAGAGACAACTTGTCTTGCGCGCACAAACCATCGTCCAGAACAGTAAAGCCATTCGGATCCAAGTTGTGTTCCTCACCATATACAGAGCTTTGGTCGTTTGCCTTGACCGTGATGGGCTTGGGGTTGACCTTGAAGCTCAATTGCGTGCTTTCTTTATACTCGTTGCCGACAAGCCAATAACCGTTGGCGAGCGTTACCGTAACGTTGTAGGGAGCTTCCTGTGCGTTGCGGGCAGTGAAGGAGGAGAACTCCGCTTCCACACCCGAGAACAGCTTGTTAAACAAGCCTTGAAGCTGCTCATTCGTCACGTCGGCTCCGCTGTAAACAAGGTCGCCGAGAGAGTCGGGAACACTCAGCAATTGCTTGGTCTCGTTTTTGTTGCAGCCAAGCTCCGTGCATTGACGTGTAAGCTCCACTTGCTTGACGTCCCCTGTAAGTTCGTCGTGTTCGCCCTCAACGGGAGTCCAATCGTAGTTATGGTTTTCGCTGTGGTCCACCATCCAACTACCGTGCAGCTGTTGGTCAAGAGCAAGGGTCAGATTTTCGTCGCCGTCCTTGGTGTTGGTATATTTGAGCGACTCGAGAGTAAACTCGTCGCTACTCGTTGCCGTGTAAGTGTGACCCGCAACAAGTTCGCCAAAGCATTTGTGCGCGGCGTCCCACACGCGTGCGGTGGTCTGGTATTCGAAATAAAACGCCGTATCTGCAACACCATCATTGATTTTACCCGACAAAATGGTTTCTGCCGGAATTTCGATTGTTCCTGTACCATTTGTCTGTACAATTCCAAGGAATGTTGCAGGAACTTCTTGCGGCACAAATTCACCAGACGAACCAAAAATTTCAAACTTGCGCACAGTAGTCTTTTTACCTATAACAAGTTTTCCGTTTACAATCAAATTGCCGTTTTTAGAATACCCTTTTGCTTTAAGCAAATCTGCAGTTGGGTAACTTTTACCTGCCAAATCTGTGTTCGTGTAGCCATCATAAACCCACACATTAGCATTGAGCGTAAGCGTAGCACCTTTACCGATCTTTACGGTCGCACCGGGCATGATCATAAAGTCTGTCTTGGTCTCATATTGCGCGTGTTTGTCGTTCTGCGGCGATTCGAAGTCGTTCAATTCCACTTCGAAGTTGTACGGAATGGAGAAGTACACGGAATTTGTAGGAACACTAAATCCCATCGCGGAGAATATCATATAGCTGAATATAGCACCGCCTTCAAATTTCATTGTGGTTTTGCCTATTCCTTCTGTGCAGTTGCTTTGAGAATTTTCTACAACGCTGGTAGGGTCATAAGTGATTGTGACTTTTGAATTCTCACGCAACATTACAAATGTATCAATTTCGCCCTCTTTTTGTAGGCTAATAAACGGTTGGTCTATCGAGAAGAACATGCTCAACGCATAAAGAGTTGCATGTCCCAACAATTCGCCGCCATAATTGACGGTAATTGGAACTTCGATGTTGATCATCGCATATCTCTTGAATGGCGTTTTGGGATCATCTGACATAAAAATGTTAAAAGCATTCGATCCACCGGCGAAATCCAATATCAAGAAGGGTTCAAAAACCTTTCCGCCATTGAGCACTTCAATAGTACCCATCTCTTCGCCCGAATGACCTTCGCCACCCCAAACTCGACCGTAAATATCCATTACACCGCCATTTTCAACTTGAATTTTACTGTTCTTTTCAAGTATCAATTCGGAATATGCGCCAGAGGTGTGTCCTTGATAACCTTGTCCCGGACAGTTTGTGACACCACCGACTTGAAGAGTGCCTTTTATCGTTATTACAACTCCACTCTTGACTGTAAGGGTAAAATAGCGGTATGTTTCAGCATCATTGATCCAAGCTATTCTATTTTGGTCGCCCCTTGCGGTCAACTTGTTTTCATCGCTATAAGGCAACAACAATGTAACACCACTTTCAATTGTAAAACTTTTTGTGATGTTTACATTGTCTTGGATAACATAAACATTCTGTCCCGCACTTGCATGCTGCACTGCTTCTTCGACTGTCTTGTGGAAAATACCTTCGGTACGCGCCACATACGTATGTTCCGGAGCAATGAACGCTATAATTTCGCTTTCATCGTTAATCATAATGTTGGTTGTTTCGTCAGTAGAAACAAGCATGCCGTTTACAGCCCAACCATAGAAAACTTCTCCATCTTTGGGTGTTGCGCTGAGTGTGAGCAGTCCACCGGCGGCAATGTTGAATTTTGCACTTTCACCAACAGAGTTTACAGTATATGGATTGTCATTTACAGTTGCTTTAGCAGAAGATCCTTCGCCTGCGTCGCTATTAAGTTTTAGGGTAACTTCCCTTTCTCCGACAACAAGCTTTACATCTCTAAAAGCAGCGGATACAGTTTCTGACGGAGTGCCAAATCCCAACATTGTCGTAAGGAAACCAATGTACAACGGGGTATCTCCTTGAATTGGAATACTTGCTTGATACCAACCATCTTCCAAAGCAATAATGCCTGTGTTGTATTCCATACCGGCACCAACAGCCGTTTTGGGTCTTGCAAGCCAATTACAACCTTCTATATCTTGATAAGAAGTACCATCCCCTGATATTCCACATGTCCCCGCATCATTGCCATCAAACGGTCTGTTTCCATACCATAATTGACCACATCGAAAAGCATATATGCTGGTAAGATACACGCCCTCTGCGCGGAATTGGAATGTAAGACTGCCGCTTTCTGCGCCTGTCATAACAAAAACAAGATTGTTTGCGATGTAAGTTTGCGGCTTAAATGCTACACTAAAAGCATAATTACCTTCGACGGAAAGATTGGAATCAAATTCCCATGTACCGTCATTCGTTATTTGTAATGTTGCACCAATATCTTTTGAAGTGTGATTGATAAGTTTGTCTATATCCCCGTCCACGCTTGGACCAACAGTAATGTTGAATTCACACAAGGAATAAATGTACTCTCCATCGGCTTTTGTGTATTTTATTTGAATGTTGGTTTTTTGCACAACACTAAATGCAAATACAAAGACATTTTCGAGTTCTTGCAATTCGGATTTTTTTTCGACCCCATCAACAAGAAAAGTTATGTCGTCTTTCGTTATTCCTTCCATTCGCTTTATAGACAAAGTTAAAGAATTTTCGTGACCAAATGGCACGCCGACAAATTTACCATTTTCAATGCTTACATCATCGCCTTGACCGTCCGTCATCCTTGTCGCTTTGACTGCGAGGGGGGCTTCTTCCATATAGGAAATTTTTATTTGCGCCGTGCCATCATAAGTATATGGTACAGCGTTTTCACCGCCTCCACCGGGGAAGGGATTGTGAGTACCGCCATTTCCAAACATCATCAGATTTTGTCCAAAAAATGTCATATAGGTAGAAAGCGTCTTACCTTCACTCGTATAGTTCGGCACCTTTACTCCTACCCATTTTTGGGTAGATTTGTCTTCTCCGCTTATCTGTATTCTGCTGAATTTGTCACCCGTGATAGATGAAATATAATAATTGACCATTTCGTCGGCATCAAGCGACGATGTTTTTTGAGTTTGTTTCCTTTTTGCAGTAAAATTAATATTAGTCAATCCGACAGGAACTTGAACAGTTTTTCCCGCCTCAATAGCAACTTCTTCTGCCCCATCGTATTTCATGGTCATTTCACTGAGTTCAGAATTATAATCTACAGTAAAATCGACAAAATCGGTTAATGTTTGTATCGTTTTTATACTATCAATGGAAAATTCATCTCCCTCAGTATAAACGTATGACCCCATTTGTATTTTAATTTCCGCCTCGTAATAACCGGGTGCGCTTATCCATTGTAAATATTTTGAAGATTGTTTTTCCGTGCCCTCGATATTTCTTACTCTGGCAACAAAGAACGCTCTTTTATTAAAGACTCCATTGTTACTGTTTCCGTCTTGATTTTTGCCACTGATATAAAGATCAACGGCGTTCAACGGTTTTGCGGAATAATACGTATAGTCCAATTCGAGATATCCACCGCCCTCGGGAATGACAAAGCCAAATAGTAAATTAGGATGATCATTTGATAATGAAACCCCAAAATCAAGAGACGACTTGCCGCTTTCATCGACATTGAAATATTTTTGTCCTTCTTCTTTTTCACCCGAAACAGGTTTCATTTCATCTTGCGTGATAAAATGTACTGTATAAACAGCATTATCATAACTATCGTCAATCTTTGATACAGTCAACTTTGCGGTGTTGCCGACAATTGTTTCGCTTTGATCTACCCAATAAGCATAGTAGCCCTCTTGCGGTACAGCCTCAAATGTCACCGATTCGTCATAACCGCGTTTAACAGTCAAAGAACCATCAACAAATGTTTCGCCTTCTTTTTCGCCTTTTATTGTACCGAAATCAGACTGTCCTTCTGCAATTTTTGCAACAATATTGAATTGATTGTCAGGAACATTGAGTCCTTGAACACTGAGATTGCGTCGGGAAAAATCTGTTGAAGCAACCAATATCGCAATAACATCGCCCACTTCGCAATCTGTAATTGTAATGGGATCTGCGTAGGTTCGGTCTGCAACACCCACCACTTGAAATGAGGGATCGTTCTCGTCAAAAACAATATCAAACTTACTTTGACTACTTTTATATCCTCTGTTCAAGACATAGGTAAATTCCGCTTCGTTCAGATTGTCGTCAACAACATTTTTATAATGTTTGACGGCAACAGCAATAGTGTCCACGTTTGGAATTTTATACTTAAAAACAATATTGCCCGCTTGCGTTACTTTCAATTTAAGAATATTGCTCTTACTTAAATCCGCCGGCTGTCCTACACTGCTTTTTTTAGCAGCAGAAGTCCACTCGTTTGTAGTACGGTTGTACGTCCAAAGCGAATTTTCTGCAGGATCGTTTTCAAAAGTGTACTTTGCTGTATTGCCAGCCAACACAACAGATTCCTCCGCAGAAGCCGTGGATTTCATTGGCAAAATCGCGGTCAAGCCCACTGCCGCGAGCGACAGTACAAGTACCGCGCACAGCACAATGAGCGTAATTTTCCATTGCTTTGTCCTTGTCATAGTTCCTCCTGAATGTATAGTATTTGAATTTTTGTTGTTTTCTTCCGTTTGTACCCTTTTTGCCCAATTCGGGCAATATAAGGGTATAGCAATGCTATGATACCCCCCCCCCAACATTTTGTCAACAAATTAAGGCATATTTAAGTAAAATTTTTTCAATTTTTTTTCAGTCCACTCGGAATTTTCCGCCAAGCACCCAAAAACCCGCAAAAAAACAGCAAAAAAAATCCCCCGCCAAAAGGCAGGGAATAACAAACTTCGTCCCTATCGTCTGCTTTCGCAGCCACTTCCCCTCTCGAAGGGGAAGCTTTATTTTGATAGACGAAACAAACTTCGTCCCTATCGTTTTCTTAGTGTCGAAACTCATCCACCGCCGTTCGGCGGTCCCCCTTCTCTTGCGTCCTCAAGAGAAGGCTTTTGGTGCAGCTGTAAGCTTGCTGTCAGGAAATTATAGCTTCCCCTTCGAGAGGGGAAGTCCCCGAAAGGGGAATAGGGACGAAATATTTATTTTGTGTCGAAACTCATCCACCTCGTCACAGCATTCCCTCGATAGCACCAACCTCGCGCAATGCTCGGTCGGTTCCGCTATCGGTCGGCTGTTCCTCTCCCCAACAAGTTTCGTTATACTCAACTCGTTGGGGTCCCCTCTGCGACATACTCGTACTTCGCTCCTTTGTGTCGAAACTCATCTGGCGCTTTCAGCGCCACCTTCTCTTGCGTCCTCAAGAGAAGGCTTGGTAGTTCCTGCCAGGGGTCAGTCACAGAGACGGACGTGCGTCTCTGTTCAACTATCAAGGGGAAGCTACTTCATGTCGGAAAAATTACAAAATTTCCAAGTTCTTTTTGAATACCTTTTTGAAATCCAACGCCATGTAGTTGGCGGCGTTCAGCTCCAACGAGGCGTCGCCGTTAAGCTCCGTTTTCATGATTACGCTGTCGCCAAGCACGTCGCAGGTGATTTCCGACACGGCATTGCGCATGCCGAAATCCAACGCAACTGCCACGCGCAAAATTACCGCAAGCTTGCGCACCGCTTCGATGTCCTCGGGAGCAAGCAGGCAATTGTACTTTGCCCAATCGGAAACGTTGAACTCCTCCTTGTTGTAAACATCCGTTACCATTGCGGCAAACACAATGTCCTTGTGAGAAATACCCCACAAATTGCTGTTGAGTATCATATAGGACGTGTGCTTGGCGTTGTTGTAAAATTTGAAGGTTTTGCCCACATCGTGCAGCATTGCGCAAACTCGCAGCACCTTTACGTAGAGACGGGGGAACTTGTGCAAAACGCGTAGCTGCTTGAACAGCTGCACGCACAAGTTGAACACCTGCTCGGCATGCTCGACGTTGACGCCCATGTGGCTTGCAAAGCTGTGGAGACTGTAACCGAGAGTGTCGGAAATGGGTTTTTCCAACGTTTGCGGCACAACGTAGTTGAACATTACGCCCTCGCGCAGCCCCGAACCGCTTGTGACGATTTTTGTAAAGCCCATGTAGTCTACAAACGCCTTTATGACGGCAAGCGCACTCGGAAACACGTCCGCACGGGCGGAGCTTAAGCCCTTGATACGACGTTTTTTGTCGAGATCCAAGGTGCGGATCATGTTGTACACGTAGTTGAAGTCCTCCACTTCCATTTGGAAGTTGTGAACCATGTCGAGCGGGTACTTTTTTACCTTGCGAACAATGCGCGCAAGATTGCGGCAGCTGCCGCCCACACCAATGAGCTGCGTGTCGGGGTCTACCTCTTTGAACCAATCGACGCTACCCAACTGCTCCTTTACGTAAGCGACCATTTCGTCGGAAATTTGCTCGGGCGATTTGCCCTCGGCAACAAACTTGTTGTACAGCGTTACCGCGCCGAAGTCGAAAATTTTGGTGTGCAAAATCGTCCTGCGGTTGTAGTACACAAATTTGGTGCTACCGCCGCCGATTTCCATGATAAGCCCGCGAGGAATGTCCATAGAATTGACCACGCCTTGGTAAACGTAGTTTGCCTCTTCGTCCTCGGAAACGGTTGTTATGCGAATTCCCGTTGCGTTGTACACATCGCTAAGGAAGGTTTTTTGATTGCTGGCGCGCCTTACCGCCGCCGTTGCCACCGCAAGTATACGATCCACCTTTTTGATAGAACAAATTTCCTTGAACATCTTCAGGGTGGCTATAGCTTGCATGATGCGCGTTTGCTTGAGACTGCCGTCCGCTTCCGTCTCGCCGAGACGTACCGGTTCGCGGCGTTCTTCCGACACGATAAAATAGTTGCCTTCCAACACGTCGTAGATGACCAAGCGAGCAGTATTGGAACCAAGATCTATCAATGCAATTTTTTCCATACTTCACCTTACCTTTTACAATGTTGCTTTGATTTTCAGCAAACTTCGACACTTAACATTCTGTACAAATAGTATAGCACATCGAAATTCATTTGTATAGATGCTTTTGAAAAATAATTACAAAAAAAACAATTTTTCAATAAAAAATACCCCCTTGTTACAGGGGGTATGTGCTTTTGACATTGCAATTTACAAACAAAAAGCAGTATTGTGTTAGTTTGTGCTTGGTTTGACGCGGCAACAAAAGTGCCTTGACGTCAAATTGTCAATCGTGCGGTTGCTGAACCTGCGCAATGGCACGGCGCATTGCCTTGGTGGAGAGTGCCGCAAGCCCCACAACCAGCACAATGGCGATATCGGCAAACACAAAGGAATTGTAAACAAACGCCCAACTGACCGCAGTGTAGCCTTCCATTTTCCAACCGCTGAACACGTAGTAACCGGAAATTATGTGAGAAACGTATCTCAACAGTCCCGCTATCAACGCGCCTACCGTAAACTCGGCAAGAACGTGTCCCTTTATGCCGGGGATTTTGCGTGCAATGCCCGCAACGCCCAGCGCGCCGAAAGCTATGGGGTAGTCCAGCAAAACCTGCACGGGTTGATAGAACTGCGGAGATTGAATAAACTGCAACATTCCGTACACCACGCCTACAACCAAGCCCTTGCGCGTGCCGAACATGTAGCTGTACAAAATTATGGGCAGCATGCTTGCAAACGTCACGCTTCCGCCCTGCGGCAAACTGAAAAATTTGATGTAACTGAGCGCGAACGCCGTTGCCACGCAAATTGCACCGTAGGTGAGCGCGCGAGCGTCGTAACCGCTTTCGTTTTTGTCGCCGCCGAGTACCGCCAACGTGACGATTACAGCCACAAGCACGCACGTTACGAGAGGCATTTGCCATTTGCCGTCAAGTGGTTGAAAGTCCTCTGATTTGGCAGGTATAACGCAAGCTATCACAATTGCGTACACAACGAACGCCACAACAAATGCAAGACCGTACCACTTTGCACCCTTTACCTTAAGTTTGTAAAGCGCGAGCGTCGTTACCAAACCGACAAACAACAGCGCAAACAGTCCTACCATAAGCCAAAAGTTGCCGTTGATTTTGCCGTCATAGTGGTAGAAAATCAAACGAAGCAACCCGAGTACGGCTATAACGCCCACCGAGTAGCCTACAACCATGCCTATAATAAGACGACGGGCGCGCACAAGCTGTTCTTCTTCGCGATTGCGAATTACAATGGCGTAAACAATGAGCGCAACGGCAAGTGCAATTGTCACGAACAGCGCGAGCCAACTGAGTAATGTGCCGATTTTTTCGAGGTTGACGAACGGAACGTCCTTGTCCTCGCCACCCCAAAAGCCTTCAAGATATTTCCACATAAAGCTTCTCCTTTTTTTTATTTGCCGAGAAAAAAAGTCTCCGTGAGTTCACGCAGACTTGCAAAGAAAATGACCCGTTGGGTCGCAGTGCTTCCTTACGCAAGTACAAACTTGACTCAAGTTCAAAGGGACTCTCTCAGCCGATTTCTCGGCACCCCCAGCACAAATATTTTACACCGCGCTTGCGCTTGTGTCAACGAAATGCGACAATTTTTTCGTGTAAGCGCAATTTGCCCAACAATTGAAGCAATGGGCTTTTCTAAAGCACCTGATACATTTCGTGAAGCAGGTAGACAAACCCGTACATCACGACCTGACTTGCAAAGTAAATCCAAATGGAGTACCTGCCGCAAAAGGTGATGGGACTGACGTAGCGCGCGTCCACCGAGGGAAACACGCTTTCCTTTTTGCGGTAGATGATTTTGCCGAGGAAAGCCCCCACAAGAAACCAACCGAAATCGGGCAAAAAGCTAAGATAGTCGCCGCCGCGTTGGAATTTTGTCAATATCTCCGTGCGCCAACCGCTTTTGCCGAATATCAAATCCAGCCAATTGACGCCCATATATTTTGCGCAGTGCCCCACGACGAGTACCGTCATTGTGACGGCAAAGTACAGCACGCCGAAAATGTTTTTTTGCCAATTTTTCGTCAGCTTGCCCCAAACCCATTCTATACCCGTGTACAACAGCACCGAAAGCGCAATTACGTGAATGACGTTGAAGTAAATGGTCAATTCTGTGTTGAACATGGCGGAAACGGCGTAAGTAACGGCGGAAAACAAAATGGCAAAGGAACACATTTTTATCGCTCTGCGCCCGTTGCTTCGGCTGAAGCTGCAGCTTACGCCGCTTGTAAGCACAAACATCGTTACAAACACGTCGTGCGTTACCGCGCGGAGCGAACCCGCGTAGTAGTTTTCCGACAAATTGTAGAGCCACCTGAACAAGCCCGTTTTGTAGTCGGATGTGCCTACGCAGTTGACGTCCCACATAAAGTGATCCCACACAACAAAAAGGATCATCAAGCCGCGCACAAAGTCCACTTCCCAAACACGTTTGGGCTTTGGCGTTGCCGCAAGCTCGTCCACTGCCGTTTCAACCGCGGGGTCAGCCGACGTTTGAACCGCTTCGTCGGAAACAGGCTTGGACTCGTCCTTTTTTGTCAATTTGTGTTGTTTGACCTTTTTTTTGCTCATTTTGCTGCCTTTGTAATTTTTTGCACCCCATGTGCTTGTTTTGTGGGTGCGTCACCTGAAAACTTCGTCTATGGTCGCGCCGCCCAAACAACGTCTGTCGTCATAGAGTACAACAAATTGTCCCGGCGTCACCGCGCGCTGCGGTTGGCAAAAATCCACCTTTATTTTGCCGCCGTCCAACAGCGAAACTTCCACGTCCTGTTCGCTTTGACGGTAACGGAACTTTGCCCTGCAACGGAATTTTTCGGCGGGCGCGACGGGAATAAAATTGACGCCGCTTGCCACAAGAGCGTTGCTCATCAAAACGCTTTCGTCGCCGTGAGACACCACCAATCTGTTGTGCTGCATATCTTTTTCCGCAACAAACCAACGTCCGTCGCCTTCCTTGGAACCACCCAAGCCCAGACCGCGGCGTTGTCCCAACGTGTAGTACATCAAGCCGATGTGTTCGCCTACGTGATTGCCGTGAATATCCACGATCTCTCCCGCTTGATTGGGCAGATACTGCTGCAAAAATTTACGAAAATTGCGCTCTCCGATAAAACAAATTCCCGTGCTATCCTTTTTGGCGGCGTTTACAAGCCCGAGTTCTTCCGCAATTTGCCGCACCTCTGTCTTGGTAAGGTCGGCAAGGGGGAAAATGACGTTTTCCAGCTGTTTTTGGGAAAGCTGATTGAGAAAATAAGTTTGATCCTTGTTTTGGTCCTTGGCTTTGAGCAGGTAATGCGCGCCGTTGACGTGTTCTATGCCGCAGTAGTGCCCCGTTGCCACAAAATCCGCACCCAACGCCTTGGCATAGTCGATGAAGGGTCCGAATTTTATTTCGCGATTGCAAAGCACATCGGGATTGGGCGTGCGACCCTTGCGGTACTCGTCTAAAAAGTAACTGAAAACGCGTTCGCGGTAGGCTTTGGCAAAATTTACGGAATAGTAGGCAATACCCAATCGGTCGGAAACGCGTTTGACGTCCTCGAAGTCCTGTTCGGCGGTGCAAACGCCGTCATCCTCCTCCTCCCAATTGTGCATAAAAAGCGCGATCACGTTGTAGCCCTGCCGTTGCAGCAGGTAGGCGGAAACTGCGCTGTCTACGCCGCCGCTCATTCCGATTACTACCGTTTTCATAAGTGTAAGTCGGCTTTACTTTTTCATTGCGCGACGCGCCTCGGCGGAACGCAGCAGTCGCTTCAACGTGTCAATCGTTTCGTCGTTGTTTTCCGTTGTCATCACCACTTCCAACAATTCTTCGGTGGCGGCAACGGCGTCCTCGCGTGAAAGCATGCGCCGAACCAGATACATGCCTTCCAATTGACTTTGATTGAGCAACAATTCCTCTCTGCGCGTACCGCTTCTGTTCAGATCCACCGCAGGGAAAATGCGTTTTTCGCTCATACGGCGGTCCAATTGGATTTCCATGTTGCCCGTGCCCTTAAATTCCTCGTAGATGATGTCGTCCATGCGGCTGCCCGTGTCGATGAGCGCAGTGGCAAGTATCGTCAGACTGCCCCCTCCGCGTACGTTTCTTCCCGCACCGAACATCTTTTTGGGCTCTTGCAAAGCGGCAATATCCAGACCGCCCGTAAGCGTCCTGCCCGTTTGCTCCGCAATTTGGTTGTAAGCCCTGCCGAGTCGGGTGATGCTATCCAACAATATCATGACGTCCTGTCCCTGCTCGACGCGTCTGCGAGCATTGGCAAACACAAGCTCCGCAATGCGGCAATGATTTGAAGGTTGCTGATCGAACGTGGAGTACACCACCTCGCAATCTACGCTCTCCTTAAAGTCGGTAACTTCTTCGGGACGTTCGTCGATGAGCAGCACCGTAAGATGTATTTCCGGATGGTTTTTGCGCACCGCCATTGCAAGCTTTTTGAGCAAAATGGTTTTGCCCGTTTTGGGCGGAGCAACAATGAGTCCGCGCTGTCCCTTGCCGATGGGAGCGACCAGATCCAACACGCGCAGCGAGTAGTCCGTTCTGTCCGAACGGAGATTGATGCGTTCGTTGGGGAAGCAGGGCTCTAACGCGTCAAAGGGCGTGCGCCTGATGGACGGGCACGGTTCATCGTTGATTTCCTCGATGAACACGGCAGTGGGCGCTTGCCTGTCGGGGTACTGCCTGAGCGCAACCTTCAGCTTGTCGCCGGAGACAAGCTTCATGCGCGATATCATGTTGGGCGTGATGTAGTAATCCTTGCCGGGGGTGTTGGAATAGTTGTGCGTGCGCACAAAACCGTACCCCTCCCCCAAAATTTCCAAAATGCCCGTGCGCGGCAAATCGGAGGGAACGTTGTCGGTGTTTGCTGGTGGTTCTTTGGGAACTTCCAATTCGTCCTCTTTGACTTGATCGACCCCCTTGCGCGGACGTCCGGGTTTTTTGCGTTCTTCCGGCGGCAAGTCTCCCTTGTATACTGAAACAATGCGGTCTATCAATTCCGCCCTTTTGCGGTTGCCGGGTATCACACCGAATTCATTGGCAATTTCTCTCAGTCCCGCAACAGTTGTGTTGTTGAGCGTCTCGACGAGTTCCTCCAAGGATTTGTATTGTGCAGACATAGTTCCTCCTGAAAATGAAAATAAAAAATCAGATTGTCAACGTTGATTGCAAATTATGCCCTTTTTGCTGTGTGCAGAACAGCCTTAAAAGCTGTTTTTCAATTGAATCCTGACAAAAATAGCAATTACAAGAAAGCGGAGTTTCAAATGTATTCTTTGTTTATAATTGTATATGATATTTTACTCTTTGTCAACATTTATTATTCATCGCGCCAAGCAGAAAAAACACGAAAAAGCGCAAACTTTTACCCTTTTCCCTTTTCCGCAAGGGTTGCGCCGACGCATGAGAGTAAAACTTTGGTCAACTGTCGAAAACAACTTTCAACAAAAGGTTGTCATCAAAGTCGAAAACGCTTGCGCCGCGTTCATCTACAATGCAGAAGACACTGCAATCCTTGGGCAAAGACGCGCTGCTTACGTTTATGCAATGAACGCCCTTTTGGCATACGTATTCGTTGACGTGAAAATGCCCGTACATCAACACGTCGCCCGCCGCAAGCTTTGGCAAATTGTTTTTGTTGTAAACGTGCCCGTGCGTAAGATACAGACGACGCTTGCCCAAAGGAATCACACTGTCGCGCACAAAAGGAAAATCGCTTATCATTGCGTCCACTTCGCTGTCGCAGTTGCCAATAACGGAAAAAACCTTGTCCGCAATTCCGTTGAGCAGTTGCGCAACGCGCATAGGAGCGTAATCGCGCGGAAAAGGATTGCGAGGACCGTGATTGTAGACATCTCCCAACAACACCAGCTTGTCGGCGTGGGAGCTTTGAAATTTACGCACCGCCTGTTCCGCCCAAAAAGCCGAACCGTGAATGTCCGTAACGACAAAAAGCTTCATACTTCTTCCTCCGTCGGAAGCAAGTCGGTGTCATCTTCGTCCTCGGGCTCGGCGTTGGTGGGACAACCTGCGCATCTGTCGGGGTACACGGGCGTGATTCCGAGTTCGGGGAGAGTAAATTCCCTCAACTCAAAGCCTTCGTCGTCGGTAGGCAACTTTACCACCACCGTCTGACGAAGCACGTCCACGCTGTCCACCTTGCCGCGCCCCTTGGGCGTGTCTATTTCGCTGTTGGGCTTGGGCATAAACTTGAGCGTGTCGGAATAGTACTCGTCCTCAAATTTCAAACAGCACATAAGTCGTCCGCACAAGCCGGAAATTTTGACGGGATTGAGGGACAAACCCTGATGTTTTGCCATCTTTATGGAAACGCGCTCAAAGTCGTCCATATAGTCGTTGCAACAGCAAATTTTGCCGCAAGGACCCAAACCGCCCTTTAGCTTGCACTCGTCGCGAATGCCAATTTGGCGCAGTTCTATGCGCATGTGGAAGTTTGCCGCCAACTCTTTGACAAGATCGCGAAAATCGATGCGGTGTTCCGAAGTAAAGTAAAACACAACCTTTGTGTTGTCAAAAGAAAACTCCACGTCCACAAACTTCATGTCCAGCTTGCGCCTGTTTGCCATGTCCTGAGCAAGGCGCAAAGAGCTTTTGCATTTGGCAATGTTTTCCTCGTGGTGCCTGACGTCCTCTTCGGTAGCCTTGCGCAAAATGGGCTTCAACTCCTTCAGCTCGGCGTCGTCCACTTCCTGATTGGGCAAAACCACCCTGCCGAACTCCGTTCCGTGCGCCGTTTCCACAATTGCGCCGTCGCCGATTTGGAGCGTCAGCCCGTTGGGCGCAAAATAGTATGTTTTTCCTCTTTCTTTGAATTTGATTCCGATTATTTCCGACATAAATGCTTTGTCTCCAATATTGAAATGAGCAGCCTGTCTACCACCGCCGTGACGTTTGCGCCGTCATCCAGCTGCTTTTTTGCAAGGTTGATTTTTTCTATGCAGCCTTCGGCGGCTGACAATGTGTAGTTTGAACAAATTTGGTCAATAGTATTTTTTGAATGGGGCAAAAGACACAGCTCGGGCGTCAAACGGTACACTATCGACTCACGCAACAGCAAGGTCAAAAAGCCCAAGCAGTCCAGAATGTTGTCGCGAAGCGCCAACATCTGCGAGGCGTATTTGAGCGCGACCTTGGTGGAAAGCATTTCCGTTGCAATGCTTGTTGCCAAACGGTACGCCTCAAAAACGAATCGGTTGGCTAAAATTCGCTCCCCCGTCTGAACGCTTCCGTCGGACATTGCCGCCGCCATTTCGCAGTAGGCAAGGTCAAAGCTTTTTTCCGTCAGTGCCTGCCGCACTTCCGCAACGGAAAGCCTTGCTTGCTTGAGTATCTGGCAACGGCTGCGCACAGTGGGCAAAAGCATTTCCGCGTCCGTCACTCCGATGAATATGTAAATCCCTTCTATGGGTTCTTCCAGCGTCTTTAACAGCTTGTTTTGCCACAGCTCGCACCCCACGCCGCTGACGGAATTGGTAGCGTCTATGCAAAACACGCGTTGTGCGCTGTTGTCTACGGGGCGGCGGTAGCTCTCCTCTACAAGATAGGCAATGTCCCCCACCGTCAGTTTGTTTTTGACGGAATCCGTCGGCAGGTTGATAACGTCCAAATGTTCGCCCTGCAACACCTTTTTGCACGCTTCGCAGTTGTCTCCCGCGTGATTTTGACACATTGCCACAAGCGCACATTCCTTGAGGAGGTTTTTGACATACTGCTTGCCGCCCACAATTATGTAGGCATGTACGGCATGTCCGTTGCGGAACGCGTCGCCGAGATACTGCCCGACATTTTTGTCTAAAGCGATCATTTGAAAATACCTCTTCTGGCAAGCACCTCGCGCAGCTTGGCTTGCGTTTGTTCCTTGGTTCCGGAAGCGTCAATGACCTCGAAACGTGAGGGGTCGGCGGCAATCAAGCTTTTGTAGCCCTCGTAAACCTTGAGGTGAAAATCGTAGCCCACCGCTTCCATACGGTCGTTTTGATCCGCGCCGCCCTTGCGCTTGAAAGCAAATTCGGGAGAAAGATCCAAAAATATGGTAAACTCGGGCATATATTCGCCCACGGCGATTTGGTTGAGACGGACTATCTTTTCCAGCCCCAAACCGCGCCCCAAGCCTTGATAAACGTAAGAGGAGTCCACATATCTGTCGCAAATTACCGCTTTGCCCGCCTCGAGAGCGGGCTTTACGATGTCCTTCAGGTGCTGAATTCTGCTTGCGGCATACAAGAAGGCTTCGCAAAGATCGTCCATATCGTTGTTGTTGGCGTCGAGAATTATTCTGCGTATCTGCTCGGCAATGTCGCTGCCGCCGGGTTCACGCGTGAACACCACGTTCAAACCGCGCTCCTCGCAGTACTGTCGAAGTAATTTTGTTTGATAAGTTTTGCCGACGCCTTCGCATCCTTCGATCGTGATAAAATTGCGCATACTTCGCTCCCATAGAAATTGCCCGCGAAAATCGCTTGCAACAAGTTACTTACTTATATTAACATATTTTTTGCGAACTTTCAAGTGTTTGCACCATTGACAAGCATTGCCAAAAATAGTATTATTACTAAAGGATAGTTATGGTACAAGGTTTTTTTTCAAAGGTCTACGAGATTGTTCGGCAAATACCATGCGGCAAGGTTGCCACCTACGGACAAATTGCACGTTTGACAGGTCATCCGCGTTCGGCGCGACAGGTTGGTTGGGCTTTGCATGTCAATCCCGAGCCGTACGTCACTCCCTGTCACCGCGTGGTAAATCGCGAAGGCAGATTGAGCGGAGCTTTTGCGTTCGGCGGAGCGGACGCGCAAAGATACCTGCTGATGAACGAGGGCGTGGAGTTTGTTGACGAACAGACTGTTGACCTGAGCAAATTTTGTTGGGAGGCATAGATGTTAGACAAAAAAACCGACGCCGTACTGCGTTTACTGCTAAAAAACGTGGGCGAAAACTACAAAGTGCTGTCAAAAACGCAGTTGCTTGCCGAATTGCCGCAAAAACTGCGCTTGGACGAGCAAAAATTGCAAGCGATACTGACTTTTCTCAAAGAGGACGAGTACATCGACGTAAAGTATCAGGACAAAAACGAAATTTGCCTCGCCGCCACCGTCAAAGCCGTCAGCTACGACGAGAGCGTAAAAAACGTAATTCAAAAGGCGAGTATTTCTTCACTGCACCTGACGTTGCTGTTTGTCGGGGTGTTTTTGTCCGCTTTTTTGGGCGCGCTGGTTGCGGTTCTGTTGGGAAAAATCTTGTAGGAAGGTAAAAAAATGCTGACAAAAAAAGAAGTTACCGTGATGCGCTGTATCTACGACGCATGCAAGCGCAACAACGGCAGTTGTATCATTTCCGACGATTTTATACTGCAATCCATGCCGGAAAAATACAAAATGGACGAAGCCAAACTTGACACAATTTTGAAGCAGCTTCAGTACGACGGCTACTTTGAATGTACCAAATCGGAACGCAGGGGCGAAACCGTCAACGTTATCTCGCTGATGTCAAAGGGAAAGGCGTTCAAGCGCGAATTGATACAGCGCAGAAGAGAATTGATACAGAATTTTATATGGAGAATGATTTTCGCCGCCATGGGCGCGGTCGTCGGCTTCCTTGTGAGCCTGCTTTTGCGAGGAATAAGCTGATTTTTTCCAACCAAAGTACCGCTCGCATATTCGCCGCAAAACGGGCTTCGCTTCGGGCTACGCCCTCGTTGCAGATTGTTTTGCATACAAACACCCTCGCTCCTTGTTGAACAAGGTCGAGGGTGTTTTTCTTTACAGGGGCGGCGTCGCTAAAGTCAAAAACGCAAATGGGGTGAGTTTTTCTCACCCCATTGCTATTTTAGTTGGCTAATGTCTCCATTCTGTACCAAGCGCCGTTGTAGGGATACTTGTATGCGCTCCACATGTTGGTTTTGACCTCTAACGCTCTGCAGATAACGCCGGAAGCAAACCAACAATATCTCTGTTCCGTAAACGTAAGCGAATTCATGCTTTCACATTCGGCAAACGCACCGTTACCGATGTACAGCAGCTCCTTGTTTATCTGCACTCCCGTCAAGCCCGAGCAACCGCTGAATGCGTTGTTGGCTATGAGCAGCGTGCCGTCCTGCACCTCGTAGTTGCCCGTGACGTCCTTGGCTTTTATCAGATAGTTGTTGATGTACAGCACGTTCTTTGTCCAATGCTCGTTTTCAAGGTAATATGCGCAATTTTTGAACGCGTCCTTGCCTATGTAGGTGACGCCGCTACCCAAAAACGTGATGGTCTCCAACGACGCGCAGTTTTCAAACGCTTCCTCGCCGATGTAGGTGACGCTTGCGGGAATTTCCACTCCCGTGATGGGCGTGCCGCGGAATGTGCCTGCGGGAATTCTCGTTGTGCCGTCGGGAACTTTGATATCGCCCGAAGCTCCGTCGAGATGGAATGAGGGCGTGCCGTAATGCAAAGGCGAAGAGTAGTCGTTCTCGAACCTGATCCTGAACCATTGCTCAAAATCGCCTTGATACTCCACCGCTTGTATAGACGTGCAGTTCAAAAATGCGTCGTAGTCCAAAACAAGCAAGCTGTCGGGCAAAACAAGCTTTTCCAAGTGTTTGCAGTCGCTGAACGCGTTGCTTGCAATGGACACCGTGCCCGCTCTCACCGTAAATTCCTTGTTGGTCCAATCGTCGCCGTCGGGCAAATTGTACACCTTGATGAGGTGACTTCCGATATAAAGCGCGCCGTCGGGCCAATGCTCCGCGCTGTTGACGTATGCCGTGTTGAAGAACGCTTTGCTTCCTATCTCCGTCACGTTGTCGCCAATCTCTATATACGCAAGCGACGTGCAATTTTCAAACGCGGACGCGCCTATATACTGCAACGTCTGCGGCGGATCGAATGTCACCAACGCGCCGCAACCGTAAAACGCACGGTCGCCAATCCTTACAAGATTGTGTTCCTCTCCCGTCAACGTCACTTTTTCCAGCTTGTTGCAGGCAACAAAGGCATAGTTGCCGATTTCCTTTACCGTAGAGGGGAACGTCAACGTCGTCAGGTTCTTGCGTCCTTGGAAAACCATATCTTTGATGTACTCAACGCGATATTGATTTACCTCGTAGCCGCCCTGACCGTCCAACACCTCGTGAAATTCCTTTATCACAATGTGCTTGGCAAGGGAAACATTATTGGAGCCGACAACTGTGCAATGCACACCGTCTATTTGGTAGTCCAACCCGTCATAGCCGCATACGGAGCAAAGGTTGCTCTCGCTCCAATCGTGTTGGTTGGTAGAGTGTTCGGTGCAGTTGATGCACTTGGCGTCGTGGTGATCCTCGTAAATCTTGTCTACCACCCAAATGTGACCGGAAGGCGTGCCGTCTGTGGAAACGCGAACCCTTTCGCAATCACGGCAGGTTTCCGTGATGGTTTTTGCCTTGTCGCAGGTTGCGGGTTCTTCTTTCGTTATCTGATAGTTGTGCGGTTGCGTGTCCTTAAGTCCGCATTTTGTGCATTGACGTGTGTGTTGGTCCGTTCCGAGCTGCGTGTAATCGCTCCAAACGTGGTCCACCGTCTCGTTGCCGCTTTGCGTTGCGGAATACATGCAAACCTTGCACGCCTTGCTGACAGAGCCCGCCTTGGTGCATGTTGCCAATGTTTCCGTCGAAGTGATGTCGCACGCAACCGTTTCTTCGTAGTCGCAACCCGTGCGCGTGCAATATATTCTGTGTTGAGGCTCGTCGAATGTGCCCACAAACTTTATGGAAATTTTGTGTCCCAATGCGGAGTTGGCTTCGGGGATTTTCTTGCCCATGTGGCATACTTCGCATGTGTAGTCGCTGTAGCGGTCGCTCGTGCAGGTGGCCTCATGCACTACTATTTTGGATTTGCAAGGCTCTTCCGGTGTGGTATAGCTGCAATTTGCGCATTTTTGATAGTGTCCGCAATTAAGCAGCGTTCCGCCGTAAAACACGTGCTTGTACTCCAGCTCGTGCCCGTTTGCGGGAGCGGTTATTTCCTCGTGAACACTGCCGCACTCGGTGCAGGTGGTTTCCGTATAGGCGGGCGTGGCGCATGTTGCGTCAAACGACACTGCGTTTTCCATTGTGCAATCGGCAGTTACGCGCGAATCGGGGTCGTTGCAACGCGTGCAAATGCGCGTGTGCTGATGCTTGTGAGCTTCGCGAGAGGGGCTGTCGGCGTCCTGCGTGTCGCGAACGATAAGTGCTTCCCAAGCCCCGTACAGGTGTCCCAAAGGCTCGCCGTGCGCCGTTTCGTTTTTGTGATTGCACACAGAGCAGGTGTAGATTGTATACTCTCCGTCGGTGCAGGTCGCGTCAAAGGTCTCGCCGTTGTCGTACATGCAAGGCTCTTTTTGTTCGGCGTTGCAATTTTCGGTGTTGCACTTGCGCACGTGATAGCCGTCGTTGTTGTCTACCCACTGTCCCCAATTATGTTCCTTGCTTGGTATGTCCTTGAATTCGCTTTGAGTGCATTTGTTGCAGGTGCGAATTTCCTTGCCCTCGCTTTCCTCTGTTGCCTCCTCAAAAACAGACCACTCGCTCCAAGAGTGTCCCGAATGAGTCAACGTTGTGCGCGCTTCCTCGGCGGTTTCAAAAACAAAATCGCCGTTGTACTCCGACGCGAATTTGTGGCACATCGAACACTCGTAGCAAGCCGTGTAGCCGTCGTCGGTGCAGGTGGCGGGCAGTCCGTCCACGATCGACGGACTGTGACCTACCTTTTCCACAAAGTCCTTTTCCGAATTGCCGCAGCTGTCGCATGTGCGCTCCTTTGTGCCCGTTGCCGTGCAGGTTGCGCCCTCCGTCACTCTCCAATCGCCATAGGAGTGTCCCGTGGCAAACAAGGTCGTTTGTACGTCCGCCGCTGTGTCGCCCGTGTAATCGCCATCCTCCGTCAGGGAGAACTTGTGACATCTTTCGCACTCGTAGCAATCGGAAATGCCGTCCTCCAAGCAGGTGGCGGGCTGTCCGATCACCTTGATCGGCTCGTGTCCCAACGGATTTTGCGTTACGTGTGCGGTCAACAGCTCCTTGCAGCGACTGCACCTTGTGCCCGCCGTGTAGCCGGGTTCGGTGCAGGTTGCGCTTTGCCCCTCCACCACCTCGGGCTCGTGTCCGAGCGAATTGACAGTCAACTCGGTCAGCTCGTTGCCGTCACGGTCGAAATCCTTGTCGCAATGCGAGCAATGATAGTGCCCTAACGTGCCCGTTTCCGTGCAGGTGGCGGGCGTTTCGGCAATCCATTCGCCGAATTGATGTTGGTCAGCGTCGTTGCAAGCCGTCAAAGCACAAGCCAGACATGCCACGCAAAGCGCGGTAAACAACAATAGCAAAAATTTTTTCATAAAAACTCCTCTGAAAATGTTTCGACGGCGCAATTTACAAAGCTTTTGCACATCTTAAAACATTCTTAATAATACACAATATTTATACAGTAAAATTGTGCCTTTGTCAACGGTTAAACCGCAAATTACCACAATATATTGACTTACAAAGCAAACAATGCTAAAATATAGGCGAATTTTCAATCAGTGAGGTGACCAATGATAAAAATCGTGGTTGACGCCATGGGCGGAGACAACAGCCCGTCCGTAAACGTAAAAGGCGCAGTGCGCGCACTGAACGAGCTTTCGGAAGTTCAGATTGTGCTTGTGGGCGACGAGGCGCAGCTCGATTCGCTGCTTGACGCCGAAAAATACGACGCAACGCGTTTGACCGTTCTGCATGCAAGCGAGGTTATTTCCTGCAACGAAAAGCCCACGGAAGCAATCAAAAACAAAAAGGACAGCAGCATGTCAAAGGCATTTGAGCTGCTGCGCACAGACCCCGACGCCCGAGCAATCGTCACGCTCGGTTCAACGGGCGCATTGCTTGCGGGGACTGTGTTGCGTGTCGGGCGTATCAAGGGCGTCAAACGTCCTGCGTTTTGCCCGATTTTGCCCACCGTTGTACCCAATCAGATTGTGGCAATCTGCGACAGCGGCGCAAACGTAGACTGCGATCCGCAATGGCTGCAACAATTTGCAATTATGGGCAGCTTGTACCTAAAAAAGGCATTTGGGGTGGAAAAACCGCGCGTCGCACTGCTGAACGTGGGCGTAGAAGAGGAAAAGGGCGACGCACTCCGCAAGGAAACCTTTGAGTTGCTCAAAAACACCGCTTCCATCAACTTTGTCGGCAACATGGAAAGCCGCGATCTTTTGTCGGGAAAATTCGACCTTGTGGTATGCGACGGCTTTGCCGGCAACGTGCTTTTGAAATCCACCGAGGGCGCGTGTTCGGAGCTTATGCATTTGCTGAAAAAGGCAATGATGAGCAGCTTTACGTCGAAAATGGGCGCACTGCTTGTCAAAAAGAAGCTGTACCAAGTAAAAGATTTGATGGACTACAACAAATACGGCGGAGCGGTAATGCTGGGCGCGGCAAAAACCGTCGTAAAGGGACACGGCAGCAGCAACGAGGAAGCCGTTTACCACTGCGTCGACTTGGCATACCGAATGGAAGCAAGCGGACTTGTTGAGGCAATAGCCGAAGAACTATCCGACCAAACGCGAGGCGGTCGGATGGACTTGACACTCCTCAAAAAAGAGACTGAAAACTCTTTATAAAATTATTTAATAAAAAGAGGCAGACACCTCTGTGCTTGGCGTCTGCGCCATCGTGACCCTACGGGCGCGTTGCGCCGCCTCGGTCGGGCTACTAAGGAAGCCGCTACACGCGGCTTCTTTTTTTAGACTTAGCTGGGGGTCTTGCCCCAGCACCCCCAAGATTGGCTGCAATCTCGGTACACGCCCGCGATTGCAGGCGGAATTTTCGCTTTTTCCGCTACTACGGACGAAACGTCCGTCTCCGCGCGCGAAAATACCGAGTTAATATAGAAGTCGGCTTTTATATTTTGTTTACTTCAACAATCCAACATTTTTCATAGAAGAATTTTATTGAATGGGCGGGGCGCGTCAAATAAAGTACTCCACCACAATGATGGCAATGCTCAACACCGTCAACAACACGCCCACAACAAGGTTTAGCCATTTGGTTTTTATTTTGTTGGCGACAAACGCCGCAGCCTGTGCAAACACAAGGGTAGAAACAACGCACGTAACGGTAAACACCCAATTGGTTGCAAGCGAGCCGTCAATTGCAAAGTGCCCCACCGCGCCCGTCAACGCCGTAAACGTCATTATAAAAACGCTTGTACCTACAGCCGTTTTTGTTTCGAACCCGAGTACGCTTGTAAGCAAAAGCAGCATCATTATGCCGCCGCCTGCACCCACAAAGCCGCAAACAAAGCCTATCGCCATGCCGCACAAAACAGAACGCAAAATGCGTTGAGTTTTGGAGAGGTTGAGCAGCTTTTCTCCCGTGCCCTTTGGGGGAAAGAACAAAAATCTCATTCCGAGGAAAAACATTGCAAAGATGGAAATGCCGCCCATCAAACCGCTGTTGGCTTGGTTGAGAAAATGTCCCGCAAAACAGCCGCCGATGGTTGTTACCACCACCGTGACGAGCAGTACCCAACTGTGTTTGAGGTCGATGTTTTTGTGACGGGCATAAATGAGCGTGGAAACACCGCTTGCCAAAACATCGCTTGCCAACGCAATGCCAACCGCCGTGTAGGGGTCGACATTGAGAAAAACTATCAGCATGGGTCCGATAACCGCCGCGGCGGACATTCCCGCAAAGCCCGTGCCCAGCCCTGCGCCAAGCCCCGCACATATACAAATTACAATTTGAACAATTTGTGACATTTCAATTTACTGTAACACAAAAGCACCCCAATTGTCAATAGAATTGCGCCCCACGCGTTGGGCAATAAGTCACACTTATTCGTATGAAAACAAGGGCGACAATCACGACAAGACTTGCTCCGTCTGCCAAGACAACGCCACGGGCGAAGCGCACACGTACGTGTACGACTCCACAGGCACAAAGACCGACACAACGCATACAGTCAAGTGCGTGTGCGGTGCAACTACCACAAAACCGCATACCGACGAAGAAGATGACGACGGCTACTGCGACGTGTGCGATTACAAGCTGCCCACCAACTACGGCACACTTGAAGAACCCATCAGCGTTAAACAAGCTCTTAAAATAGCCGAGGACGAGTGCACAAAATCAAACGATGTAACAAAAAAGCCGGTTGTTGCAAAGGGTGTTGTCGTCAGCATTGGAGAGACAGGTGACTATTACAAAAACGTAACGATTCGTGACGAATCGGATGTCAACAAAACAATTTTGATTTACACTCTCAACATGACTAAAGGCGTAGACGACCCGGACGTAAACGACATCATTACAATTGAGGGTTATATCAAAAACTATAACAGCACATTAGAATTTGCTTCTAATGACAACGTATTGGTCAATATGCGTGCCAACACTCGCGGACAGTCCAAAATTACCTTGGGCGAGCACGGCGACGCAAATGTTTCCGGATTTAATGCAACGGAGCCCAATGGTAGCGAAGTAACTCTTGTGATAACTGTTCCCGACGGCAAAAAGGTAACGGAAGTCAAGGTGAACGGTACAAAAATCGACGCCGAAAGCGATGGCAAGACCTACAAATTCGTTGTGCATGG
>CANRHN010000019.1 GCA_947630425.1 uncultured Clostridia bacterium
ACTTGCGCACGCTCACGCGGCTGCTACAAAGTGCCCACAGGGCACATTTGCTTAACGCGCCGCGCCCACATCTCCCCGGGGAGGACCGCAACGCTCGGTACACGCCCGAGGTTGCGGAAAGTTAGTTTCAATTGCCGACCAAACGCGAGGCGGTTGATTGCTTGCTACTGCGTAACGCATGCGCAATCAACGGTTAAGTTTACAACATTTAAGATACCGACTTCTCCGTCTGGAGTCGGTATCTTTTATATAATATACACCATAATCCTGTGCGCTGACGCGCCGCCGCAGTCGGACTTGTGAGTTGCGCGTGAGGCACGCGCGAATTTTAGAGTTCCCACGCAATGCGAGTGTCATTGCGTGGGAAGAGGCGCAACCGACTGTTAGCGGAACCGACTACACGACAGTGTAGTTGGTGCTAACCAAAGCCGAGTTGCGCCGAAGTTTAGCTGGGGTCTCCCCTGTTACAAGGAACTCGCGTGCGCACACAATCACACTTGCGCACGCTCACGCGGCTGCTACAAAGTGCCCACAGGGCACATTTGCTTAACGCGCCGCGCCCACATCTCCCCGGGGAGGACCGCAACGCTCGGTACACGCCCGAGGTTGCGGAAAGTTAGTTTCAATTGCCGACCAAACGCGAGGCGGTTGATTGCTTGCTACTGCGTAACGCATGCGCAATCAACGGTTAAGTTTACAACATTTAAGATACCGACTTCTCCGTCTGAAGTCGGTATCTTTTTATATAATATACACCATAATCCTGTGCGCTGACGCGCCCTCGTTGCAGATTGCTTTGCACCGAACACCCTCACTCTCGTGTTGAACAAGGTTGGGGTGTTCTTCCTTTTCACACCATAATCTTGTGCGCTGACAGGCGGTTACGTGTTTGCCGTTGCCGTTGTGCCTTCTTGTTTTTCGGCGGAGTGCTTGCCGCGCCCGAACAGCAATTTGAATATCGTGCGTACCAACGGTTGTATAAACAACAGCTGCGAAAAAAACGCAAAGGGCAAATTGTAGCAAACAAGCTTGAGCCAATTGGCAAGCAACGTCCACATGTTGAAGGGTTGAACGCCGTAAGGGTAGTACATAAACGCGGCTATCAGGCTCATTGACGGGCACATCAACCCCACCGTCGCGACAATGACGGCGGTTTCGAATATCACGGGATGAACGCTGTTTGGTTTGAATACGCGACGTACCAACCGAATGCTGCACGGGCTGCCCATAACGCACTCCAAGGTGTAGGCAAAGGCAAATTCGACAAGCACCACCGCCCAAATGGGTACGGGCGTGCCGAACATCGAAACGCCGCCCAAGGCGTTGATGGCGGCTATCACTCCCGACTTGCCCGTCATTTGCATAAAGGTTGCGCCGTTGATAACATACAGACTGTAAAAAACATAGCCGTGTACCGTTATCACCACAGTGATGAACGCAAAAATCATACGTTGAAACAAATTTTTTGGCATAATTTCTCCTTGTAAAACAAAAAAACACGTACCGCTTCCATGCGTAAATCTAAAAACGAAATCGTTCCGTGATCAGATTTACATGCCAAGCAATACGTGTGTCGTTCTGTTTCGTTGTGATTTTATTGTACAACATTTGTGTAAATCGCGCAAACAAATTTTTGTAAATTTCCGCACGATTTTTAGTTTTCCTACCCCATGTCGCGAAAATAGGGTTAGAGAAGGGCGAAAAGCGCGCCGACGACGCCGCACAAAACTCCCAAGCAGTACATCAAGGCAAGTATCAGCAGGTTGCGCCCAAGCTGCTTTTTTTGCTTGAACAAAATGGCAAAGGCAATGCCGCTGTTGGAAACCAATCCCGCCAGCAACGCGGGCAAGGAAACAATGCCCTCGGCGTACATTCCCGTCAAAATGACGCTGCTTGCGCAGTTGGGAACAAGTCCGATAAGGGCGGTAAAAAAGCTTTGGGCAATGCCGAGCGTGGACGTAAAGGAAATTATTTGCTGTTCAAAAAAGTACAAAAGCATGCCGAAAACGGCGTTTACAACAAAGATATATACAAAAATTTTAAGCGTGTGCAACAAGGGGTGCTTTACAAAAGCCCAAAAACCGCGCTTGTGTTCGCCGCCCATTTCGTGGTGACAACAGCCCTGTTCGTCCTTAAGCTCGCAGTCGGCGGCAAGGGGACGGCGGTCGAACAAATTGATGACGTACCCCAACGCCACCGCGTACACCGCCTTGACAAGCAGTACGATCCACACCACGGGCAAAGTTTTTACGTTGGTGAGCAAAATGGGCAACGCTTCGTCGCTTGTCGCAACAAAAAAGGCAACGAGAGTGCCCAACTTCAGATAGCGTTGACAGTACAAATCCGCCGCCATAACGGAAAATCCGCATTGCGGAACAAGCCCCACACCGCTTGCCACCAATGGAGCAAGCTTGCCGTTGAGGAGCTTTACCGTGCGCGTTTTTGCCCTTTCGTTGCTTTCGAGAAACTCTATCAGCAGGTATATCGCCAACAAAAAGGGGGCGGCAATTGCGCTGTCTTTCAATGCGTCGAGAATTACGTTTCCCATTTTTGCTAATCGTCTTTTTTTATAAGTCCCAGCTCTGCGCAAAGGTCCTCAAGAGACATGTCCGTTTTGGTAAGCTCGCGCAGGTCTATCACCTGACCGCTTGCCTCCTGCACCTTGGAAATGGGGTTGGCGTAGATGTGCATGGTCTTTTCGCTGGGGGTGACGTCCACCACCGCGCGCGCCTGACGCCACTTTTCCTCTTCGGAAACGGTCTCGGGTGCGGAATGTGCGGGAGCGGCAAGAGGCTCGTCGTTACGCAGTTGCGGCTGCGGTTCGGGTTGAATTTGCGGTTCAACGGGGTGCGCCTCGGGTTGAATGTGCTGTTCAACGGGCTGCGGCTCGGGCTTCGACTGTTGCGGCTCGGGCTGTTGCTGTTGAACGACGGGTTCGATTTGCGGTTCAATGGGTTGCGCCTCGGGTTGCGATTGTGCCGCCGCCGCGACTGTGCGTTCGTCAAAAGCCTTTTCGGTCATTTCCCGTTCCACGTCCTTGCCTTCGTAGGCGTTGATGACGTTTTCTATCTTGCGGCGCAGCTCGTTAAAGGCGCGCACTTCCTCTTCGGAAAGGGACGCCACAAGCGTTTTGGCATAGGCGCGCCAGGTCGCGTAGAAAATTTTTGCGCGGCTAAGTACCAAATCGGAATAGCGTTCGGCGTCAAACTTCAATTCCTGCGCAAGGTGCTGTGACGCAATGAGGGACTTGGAAATTGCCTGTTCGTCCGTTTGGTACTGCTTTACCTGTTGGCGCAAGGCGTAGTTTTCGTCCGAAAGCTCGTCTATGCGCTCCTTTTGCGCGGTGCGGATCTGCTGCTCTTTTGCGGAAGCCTCCGCAATATACTTGTCTACCTCGTCGGGGTCGTACCCGCGAAAAACCTTTTTGAAACTCATTTTGCCACCGTTTTGCGTTCTTCAAGTATCAACCGCTCTTTCAGTTGGTACAGCTTGTCGGAAAGGTCCACCTTGTAGTCGTGAGGGTTGGAAAGGCGTTTGTATTCCTCCCAAAATCCATCGAGACTTGCCTTGCAATCGCTTTGCAATTGGTAAACGTCCTTGTGCGGAAGGGTGCGTTTGCCCTCCTTCATTGCGTCTACGTACAGCTCTTTGACGTAAAAATTTGTCACCTGCTTGGTTTTCCAACGTTCCACGGGGTGGGTGATGGTGAGCGGCTTTGTTTCGTCTATCACCTCTCCCTTCAGCGCGATAACGTCGGCAATTGCCTTGTCGGAAGATTTGTCGAACAGGCGGAAAACCGTTTTGACGCCGGGGTTGGTCATCTTGACGGGGTTGTCGCTGATTTTCATCTTTGGAACTTCCACTCCCTTTACGTTGAGGCTTGCAAGCTTGTACACTCCGCCGAGACTGGGCGTGTTGTTGCTGGTGATGAGTTTTGTGCCCACGCCGTAGATGTCGATTTTTGCCCCCTGCTGGTAAAGGCTTTCCAGAACGTACTCGTCGATGTCGGAGCTGGCAAAAATTTTGGCGTCTCGGTAGCCCGCCGCGTCCAACATTTTGCGCGCTTCCTTGCTGAGATAGGCAAGGTCGCCGCTGTCGAGACGTATTCCCACGGGCTTGTAGCCCTTGGCTGTAAGGTAGTCAAAGGTCTTTATGGCGTTGGGAACGCCGCTACCCAAAGTGTCGTAGGTGTCTACAAGCAGCAGACAGTTGTTTGGGTAGGTGTCGGCATACGCCTTGAACGCCTCGTATTCGCTCGGGTAGGACATCACCCAACTATGCGCGTGCGTACCCTTGGGCGGAAGCGCGAACATCTGCGCGCACAACACGTTGCTGGTGGAACTGCAACCGCCTATCACAGCGGCGCGCGCTCCGTAAATTGCCGCGTCCGGTCCTTGAGCGCGTCTCAAACCGAATTCCAACACGCTTGCCGGACTTGCCGCATAACACACCCTGCGCGCTTTGGTGGCTATAAGCGTTTGATGATTTACGATGTTGAGCAACGCCGCTTCCGCAAGCTGCGCCTGACAAATGGGCGCGGTGACGGTCAAAAGCGGCTCGTAAGGAAACACCACAGTTCCTTCCGGAATGGCGCGCACGTTGCCCGTAAAGCGAAAATCCTTTAAGTAACGCAAAAAATCTTCGTCAAACGCCCCCGTGGAACGCAGATATTCCACGTCCTCTTGGTCGAAATGCAGGTTTTCCAAGTAGTCCACAGCCTGCTCCAGACCGGCGGCTATGCAAAAGTTGCTTTCCTCAAAGGGTCGAAAAAACAGATCGAACGTGGCAACTTCCTCCGTTTTGCCGTGACGGAAGTACCCGTACATCATTGTAAGCTCGTAAAAATCTGTCAAAAGTGTTAAATTGCGCATGTTTTTGCCTCTTTTTGACTATTTGTTTTGCTCGTTATCGGGAGCGGACTGTTCGTTGTTGTCGGGGGCTTGCTCGACGAGGCTTGCCCCGTCGGAAGCCGCAGTCGTTTGAGCGGCTTTCGCCGCGCGTTTTGCCTGACGCTTTTCCTTGTCGGGATCTACCCAGGGCTTGAGGTTCGCCACGCCGTAGTCGCGGTAAACCTTTGGCGGAAACAGGAACAGCAAAAATTTGTTGAGTTTGTAGTTGTAGCGTGCGCCGCAGGTGCAAGTCGCTTTTGTTTTGCCCTCCGCTTTTTCGGCGGTGACAAAGGCTTTGTGTTCCGGCATCACCTTAAGCACGGCAAAGCCGACAGCCGTCAATATGCAGGCGACAAACAGCACAATTCCGTTGGGAATTCCGTCCACAATGCCCCACTTTACAAGGCTGAAAATGCCAAACAAGGTGAGCGCGCCCGTTACAACGGCGTAACACACGTAGGCGACAAAATGCTGTTCGCGGGGCGTTTGCCACTGCTCCTTGGGCACGTGGCACTCGTGGCAATCGGGACAGTAGAGCTTGAGCCTGTCAAACAAAGACCACACGCCCAAACCGCTGTACACTGCGGCAACGGCAAGGAAAAATCCCACAATGAGCTGCATTTGACCGAATTCGACATTCGCGCTCCACACAAACATTCCCGTTGCGCCGCCCGCAAGCAGCAGAGAAAGCACAAGCAACAGCCAACGGGATTTCGACATCTCGTCAAAGTCGGACTTGAACAGCTTTTTGTACAGCGCGTGCAGCTCCTTTCGATATACGCGCGTAAGCAACAAGATTCCCGTTACGATTGAAAACACCGAAACGAGCTGGCTGATTTTGATGTTAGTTTGCATTGTGCCGACGTACAAATACAAGCTGTCGCTGCGCAAGCCCTCTATGACAAGGCGCGCAATGCCGTAGTAAATGCCGTAAAACGCCGTGCACCACCCAAGCTTGTAGTGCTTGCTGCGAGTGAGAACAAGCACGCAAATGAGAAAGCCCACAAGCGTACACATGGATTCGTAAAAGAACGTCGCCTGATACCAACCGCCTACGTTGGGATTTACGGACGAAAACCAAGTGCCGTCGATCCACACCGCGTACCCGTTGAAACGGGAAAAAATGCCGCTTTGTGCGTGTGGCAAGGCGTTATATGTGTGGGTGATGAGATTTCCGAACGCTTCCTGATTGGCAAAGTTGCCCCAACGTCCGATGCTTTGCGCTATCATAACGCCGGGCAAAATACTATCGGTGACAATGCGGAAATCCTGTTTTTTGATTTTACTCAAAATCCAAGCGGAAATAAAACCGAAAATGACGCCGCCGTAAATGCCCAAACCGCCATCTCGAATGTCAAAAATGGTTGACCAATCGACGGTGGTTTCGTTTTCCCAAGGGAAAATGTACACGTACAGCCGCGCGCCGATAACGCCGAAGGGAATGAGTACCAAGGCGTAAATGGTTATGTCGTAGGGGTCGTAACCGCGCTTTTTGAAGTACAACGCGGAAACAAGAATGGCAACGCACATGCCGGTAACAATGCACAGGGCGTAGACATATATGGGGAAGTTGAAAAGCCACAACGCGGGATTGCCGTTGGTGCCCGCTCCGAAGCCGAACTTCATGTTGTGCCAAGTGGCAATGGAAAAGAGATTTGTCAAACCGCCGCTCCTTTTGTGAATGTGGTCCGCACTTCTACTCGCAAAATTGATTTGCGTTTTTTCGGAAAGCGTCGCCGCCGCGTGGACGGTATGCCCGTAAAAGAAAGTGCCGACAACTGTTTTGTGATTGCAGTCTTTACTTCTACTCGCAAAATTGATTTGCGTTTTTTCGGAAAACATCACCGCCGCGTGGACGGTATGCCCGAAGGGAGTAAAGACAGACTTATATATGTTCTTTATTATAGTATTTTTAAGAGTTGATGTCAAACAAATTGCGGACCTTGCGCTTGAGTAGTTGTAAGCAACGTAACAAGCAAGCTTCCTTGCGCAGTAGCCTATCGACGGGGGCAAAAGAGCCGTTTTTGAGCGCAATTTGATATGTTTTTGCGATAATATACAATACTATGTCTGTGATAGTAGTATATAATTCGGCGAAATTTTAAGTGGTAGAACAAGAAAAACGAACAATTTGATTTTTCCCCGCACCGCAACATTTTACGCGGCGCGAAAAAAGCTTGGGACTGCGGTTTAACCGAAAAATCCCAAGCTTACAAGCAAAGCGTCATTTATCTGCCGCATCACTTCGGGCGGAAGCTCGCCGATGCGTTCTTTTAGTCTGCTTTTGTCTATTGTGCGGATCTGCTCCAACAGCACCACCGAATCCTTCGGCATGGGCGTAAGCTCGCTGCTTAGCTCAATGTGCGTGGGCAGCTTGGCTTTGGTAAGTCTCGACGTGGTAGCCGCGGCTATCACCGTGGGGCTGAATTTGTTTCCAACGTCGTTTTGCAGTACTACTATCGGACGAATGCCCCCTTGTTCGCTTCCCACAACAGGGTTGAGGTCGGCATAGTAGATTTCTCCTCGTTTGATCACCTTGTGCGCTCCTTATGTGTGTACGCGCGCCTTCGTCCGAGTGTGCGGCAGATATCAACCTGCTCCACTGTCATACTATGTAATTTTCGGGCAACAAGGTTACACTATTTTTTGCAACCGCTTGCTGCGCCGAATTTTTCCGACAAAAACATCAAACGAACAATGCTTTTTATGTAGCCGACGCGTTTTTCCAAGTGTGCGCACAGTTGGCAAAAAATATACTCGAAAACGGAAACGAAAAAAAAACTTCGTCCATTCAGTCGCCTTCGTCACAGCTCTCCCTTGACAGCACCAACCGAGTGGAAACTCGGTTAGTTCCGCTGTCGGTCAGCTGTTCCTCTCCCCAACAAGTTTCGATATACTCAACTTGTCGGGGTCCCCTTTTAATACATCTCCCCGCTCGACGGGAACCTTCTTTACACGGTCAAACGAAACAAACTTCGTCCCCTCAGTCACCATTCGGCGACAGCTCCCCGCTCGACGGGGAGCCTTTTATAACATTGCGAAGATTGTTCTTACGCTCCACGCCCATGCTCAACGGGGAGCCTTTTATAACATTGCTGAGATTGTTCTTACGCGCCACACCCATGCTCGACGGGGAGCCTTTTCACAGGAAGCAAGTTGGAAACTGCGTAAATAGCTTCCCCTACGAGTGGGGAAGTGGCTGCGCAAGCAGACGATAGGGACGAATTTCTGTTTTGCTTGCGCCTTGTTTGCTTAATCTTGCGGAAGAAATTTTTCTGTTAAATGTGACCTGACATAAAAATCTATGTAAACACACACATCGTGAAATTTGTTGTTTATCAAATTGTTTGGAAAGCGTAGCACTGTATAACCAAACTGCTCTATCACTTCCGTTCGCACTTGGTCTTTGACCATAACGTCGGGTTGGTAATGCTGACTCCCGTCCAACTCTATGACAAGATTTGCCGCAGAACAAAAGAAATCCGCAATATAGTTATCTATTATATATTGTCGTCTGAATTTATATTTGTAATTTTTAAGAAAATCATACCAAAGATGTTTTTCTTCTTTTGTCATGCTTTTGCGAAGATGTTTCGCTATCGGATTGAGATTGGAATTGTAGGTTGACATAATTTTATAATTAGAAATACAAACAAACTTCGTCCCCTCAGTCACCATTCGGTGACAGAAACAAGGTTCGCTCGCCGCGGTAAGGGATAAGCGGCGAGCGCGTGGCTGCTACCAACACCACGCTGTGGTGATTGGCTTTACGCGCCACGCCCACTCTCGACGGGGAGTTTTTTACGGTCAAACGAAACAAACTTCGTCCCTTCAGTCGCCTTCGTCACAGCTCTCCCTTGACAGCACCAACCGAGTAGAAACTCGGTTAGTTCCGCTGTCGGTCGGCTGTTCCTTCTCCCCAACAAGTTTCGATAAGCTCAACTTGTCGGGGTCCCCTTTTAATACAGCTCCCCGCTCGACGGGGAGCCTTTTATAACATTGCTGAGATTGTTCTTATGCCACACCCATGCTCGAAGGGGAGCCTTTAGCAGGTAGCAAGTTTGAAACTGCGGAGAAGGTTTCCCTGCAAGCAAGAAAGTTAATAACAGGGGTGTTCAGTTCAGTTCGGAAAGGCGGGCGGAGAGCTGCGCTTTCAGGTCACGGAACTTCAAAAGCTTGGCGCGTTCGTTTTCCACAAGCTGCGCGGGGGCTTTGGCAAGAAATCCCGCGTTGTTGAGCTTTGCCTCGGCGCGGGCAATTTCGTTCTCGATGTTTTCAAGCTCCTTGCCGAGACGTTCCGCTTCCTTGGCAAAATCCACCAGATCGCCGAGAGGCACTTCGCACGTTGCGGCCGCGCCCACCGTTTTGACGGTTTTTTCGCCCGCGGGGGCAGCTTCAAACACCGCTTCTTCAAGGTTGCACAGCTTGTTCAGGTACAATCCGCACTGCTTTATACGCTCGTCCAACGCCGTAACGTACAGACGTATGCGCTTGGAGGGAGCAACTCCGTACTCGCTGCGAACGTTGCGAATTTTGGTGACAAGCTCCTTCAGCTCCTCCACCAAGCTACACTCCTCCGCAAAGTAGGTTGTTTCGTCAAACTCGGGGAAGCGTTCCACCATTATGCTTTCGCCGTGGTTGGGCGTCGCCTGATAAATTTGTTCCGTTATGCAGGGCGCAAAGGGGTGAAGCAGCTTTAGCAGCTTGTCGAGAACGTAGCACAGCACGGAAATGGCGTCGCGACGGGCAATTTCGTCCGTGCCGTACAGCACGGGCTTTGTCAGCTCGATGTACCAATCGCAAAATTCGCTCCACACAAAGTCGTACATTGCCTGCGTTGCCATGCCCAGCTCGTACTTTTCCAACAAATCGGTGACGGTTTTGGTCACGTCGTTCAGCTTGGTAAGTATCCACTTGTCCGCCAAGCTCAAATTGCACTCGCTTAAAGGCACAAGCTGTTTGCCCTCGGCGTTCATCAGTACAAAGCGGCTGGCGTTCCACACCTTGTTCATAAAGTTGCGCGCGCCCTCGATTTTGTCCGGCGCAAAACGAATGTCCGAACCGTTGGCGACACCATTTATCAACGTAAAGCGCAGCGTGTCCGCGCCGTACTTGTCGATGAACTCCACGGGATCTACGCCGTTGCCGAGAGATTTGCTCATTTTGCGCCCCTGCTCGTCGCGCACTATGCCGTGCATAAGCACATGGCGGAAGGGCACTTGACCTGTGGCGTAGAAAGAGCTGAAAATCATGCGCGCCACCCAGAAAAAGATGATGTCGTACCCGCAGGAAAGCACCGACGTGGGGAAAAACGCCTTGAAGTCGTCGCTGTTGCGGTAGTAGCCCAACGTGGAGAATGGCCACAGCGCGCTGGAAAACCAAGTGTCGAGGACGTCCTCGTCTTGGTGCAAACGGCGACTGCCGCATTTGGGGCAAACTTCCGGGTCGTGTTCTTCGCAAATTTCCTCGCCGCAATCTTCGCAGTACCACACGGGTATGCGGTGTCCCCACCAAAGCTGTCGGGAAATGCACCAATCCTTGATGTTTTCCATCCAATTGAAGTAGGTTTTGGCAAAACGCTCGGGGTGGAAGGTGATTTGCCCCTCTTTTACCGCCTTTATCGCGGGCTCTGCCAAGGGCTGCATTTTTACAAACCACTGACGGGAAACTATCGGCTCTACCGTGGTGTGACAACGGTAACAGCTGCCCACGTTGTGTTTGTGCGGCTCTACCTTTTGCAAAATGCCCATTTCCTTCAGGCGAGCGACAATGCGCTTGCGCGCCTCGTAACGGTCAAGTCCCGCAAATTCGCCTGCGTTTTCGTTCATTGTGCCGTCGTCGTTCATCACGCGAATGACGGGCAAATTGTGCCGCACTCCCACCTCGAAGTCGTTGGGGTCGTGGGCGGGGGTAATTTTGACTACGCCCGTGCCGAAGTCCATATCGACGTACTCGTCGGCAATGACGGGAATTTCGCGATTGACAAAGGGCACTACCACCGTTTTGCCCACAAGGTGAGTGTAGCGCGCGTCGTTGGGATTGACGGCTACAGCCGTGTCGCCCAACATCGTTTCCGGTCGGGTGGTGGCAAAGGTTACGGTCGTTTTTCCGTCCGGCGTTGTGTAGCCGTAGTGCCAAAAATGCCCGTCCTGCTCGGCGTACTCCACTTCGGCGTCGCTTAGCGCGGTTTTGCACACGGGACACCAATTGATTATTCTGTTGCCGCGGTAAATCAAGCCCTTTTTGTACATGGAAACAAACTGCTTGCGAACCGCTTCGCTGCATTTGTCGTCCATGGTAAAGGCAAGACGACTCCAATCGCAGCTGCTGCCCAATTTTTTGAGCTGCTCCACAATGCGTCCGCCGTACTGCTCCTTCCACTGCCAAGCGCGCTCAAGAAACTTTTCCCTGCCGAGGTCACGCTTGTCTATGCCCTCCTTTTTGAGCTGCTCCACAATTTTGACTTCCGTTGCAATGCTGGCGTGGTCGGTGCCGGGCAGCCACAGCGTGTTGTAGCCCTGCATGCGCTTGAAACGCACAATTGTGTCCATGATGTCGTTGTCAAGTCCGTGCCCGATGTGCAGCTGCCCCGTGATGTTGGGCGGCGGCGAAACAATGGAAAAGTAAGGCTTTCCCACCTCCGCTTTGGGGGTAAAGTAGCCGTGCTGCATCCAAAACGAGTACAGACTTTGCTCAAATTCCGTTGGGTTGTAGGTTTTTTCTAACATATTGCTCCTTTTTCGCCCCAATGGGGGCGTTTGGTGTTTTGATTGGGGGGGACGTTGTTCCATCAGTCACTCACTCGGCGACAGCTTCCCATCAAGAGGGAAGCCTTTGTCCTTAGGTAGAAAGTTGGAAACTGCGTAGATAGCTTCCCCTACGAGTGGGGAAGTGGCTGCGCAAGCAGACGATAGGGACGAAAGTTTGTTTTGTACGTTCGCTTTTTGTGCCCGTCTATACAAAAAATTCACCCTCGGCAAATTGCCAAGGGCGAAGTTACTCGCTGTACCACCTTGTTTCGACATGCCGCACGCGCAGCAAGTCCTTGTTGAGCCGATAACGGGGCAAACCGAACAACACTACTTTCGCCGCGGCAACCGCAACGCCGTTTTGCGCTGTCAACTCGGCGCACTACACCCGTGCCGCTTGCCTTGCGAAATTCTCACCAAGTTCGCTCTCTGTAAAGGTAGGTGGGCAGGACCTTGCGCCTTGCGCGTTTTTGTAATGCTATTTTACCACGACGACAAAAAAAGAGCAAGCGATTGCACCGCCTGCTCAACAAAAATTATTGTTACTTTGTCCTTGCGCCGATAACGTGACAATCATTCACCATCTTCTTCAGTCGTTTCCGTGAGGTCGGTTTTGTCGTCGGATTTTTTGCGAGAGGTCAGTTTCAACGCGATGACATCGCCTTCTGCCGATTTTTGTTCGTCGTATTCACGACTGAAACGTTTTCGTGCCTTGATTGCGTCGTCCGCCAATATAAACACGTTGCAAAATGCGAAAATCACCGCAAGCGGGAACATTCCCCAATGCGCAGCCGCTCCAAAGATATAATATATAGCAGTCACAGAAAGCATATCCGAAGCATAATACACCCCAATCAAAAACAAAATCAGTGTGACAACAAAAAGTAAACAACTGCACAAAACCGTCAACCAACCAAACAATGTCGATTTGTGCAACTTCTTGCGGAATGACGCCAAGCAACCCCAAAGTCCGAACAACAATGTTGCTATACCCAAAATGGCTATAACTCCTATGTCAACTCCACCTTGAATGGCATCCGTATAGAAAGCTCCCCTTTCCCATAAGATACGAGCATCCTGGTAAAAATACGTTTCCTTGTGGTTTGCTTGAAGTTCCTCGAATGTGGAGGCTTTGACTCCCAGCGTCACCTTGATATAGTCGGCAAAACCGTCGGGAAAATGCTCCTGAATATAAGCCTCGGGATCCACTTCAAGCAACTCCGACGGAACTAATCTGCTATGACCCCATAAATTATTGGCATAATAAAATAAATTCTCATCCTCGTCAACAGAATACCACCCACCTAAATCATAATATTCGTCATATAGAAACGGATCGAAACAGCACATGTGACCCTGTTCATTGCACCATTGGTCAAAAGTGGGTTCATCGCCTTCGTATGTTTCCAAATATTTTTCATACTCAGCGTATTGCTCTACGTAGTAGTCCTGATATCTTACGATATCCAAATAAACATAATTCTCCTCGTCCCAATTATTTTTCATATCATCATATAGCCTTTCCAAAGACCACGAAAGCTCACTATGTTCGTATAAATAATCGAAATCGGTAGACCACAACATATAATTGACGTATACGGGCGCACATATACCCATACCTATCGCAACACATAAAAACACAATCAAGCACATCGCACCTGCGGAGCGACCACGCATACAGGACTCAGTTTTGATGCGCTGTTTGACATTTGCTTTGCGCTCCGCCTTGTATTGGTGAAGTTGACGTCTTGCCTCTTGGCGTTGTTTGCAACGTTCCACCAATTCGTCAAAGCGTTGCTTGGCTTGGGCGCGTTCTTCGTCCGTGATGTCCTCGATATGGAGCAATTTGCACCCCACCAATGCGCCCGCATGCAACAAAAGGAATATCACGGTGAAAGCCACCGTTACTCCCACAAAACTACCTTTAACGTCGCTGATGCCGCCTGCGTATTTGTTGAACTTGACGGCGATGACGGACGTGCAAATAAGTACAATCACATACAGCAATGCGCTTGCGTAGTGAGACAGCCAACGCGCCAATCTGCCGCCTTTGAATTGCAAATAGGCAAGCCAACCTGCATACAACAGTGACACAAGAGAAAAGGCAAGCAATGCACCCGCCGCGGGAACGATTGCCGCGAGATCGTCGTCAACAACATTGTCCGACTTGAAAAAGCCGTAGACGCTGAGCTTTGCGCCGAGAGCGTTCATTACCGGCGTCGCCATAAAGGCGAACATCAACACCGCCCACAACGCGAATATGGCAAGGGGCGCATAAAGTAAAATTGTGCGTAAAATTTTGTTTTCCTTCCAATCGGAGCGCGCTTTGGCGGGAGCGGTACTACCGGCAGAAACATTTTGTTCCGTTTGATTGAAAAAACTGTAACCGCAGTTGTTGCAGAACTTGATGTTCTCTTTCAAAGTTGCGCCGCATTTGGGACATACCTTCGGCGCTTCGGAAGGCGCGCCGCACTCGGGGCAGAAATTTCCTTCAAACTCCGCACTGCATTTGCTACATTTGTTCATAGTGTGTTTTCCTCCTTGTAGTGTGTTTGTTGTTGATATTTTTAGCAACACATCTATTCTCCCCTACCCCTTGTTTGTCAACGGAAAAGGGAAAAATACATCAAAAAAAGTGCCGTATCTACCGAAACGGCACTTGTAGACGCGTGTTCCGATAGCTACCACACTACTCTCAATGGTCATATACGCATTGAAACGGACACACTATCTACCGACAGATAGTATGAGTATATGACCGAAAATATTAAGAGTAATGTGGTAGCTACATTGTACAACAACGTCAAAAATATGTCAAGATTGTAAAGCAACAACGCAAAAAAAACGCAATTCGCCCACCCGCTCACTTTGCGCACGGCTTGGGCAACTCCCGCGCGAGCGGAACATTTTTGCGGAGAAAATAGTAGTATGCAATATACAACAAGGAGGAATTGATTTGAAAAAATTTGTAACTGTGTTGCTTGTATGCTTGCTTGTGGCGACTGCCGCAGTTGGGTTTGCCGCCTGCAAGAAAAACGAAAACGTCATAAGGCTGAACGAGGTTACGCACAGCCTGTTTTACACTCCGCAGTACCTTTCTATGGCACTCGGCTACTTTAAGGACGAGGGCGTCGAGGTGGAAGTTACCAACGGCAGCGGCGCGGACAACGTGATGACAGCACTGCTCACCGACGAGGCGGACATCGGTCTGATGGGCTGCGAAGCCAATATATACGTGTACCTACAGGGCAAAAAGGATTTTCCGCACGTTATAGGGCAGCTTACCAAGCGGGACGGAAGCTTTCTCGTTGCGCGGAACAACATCGAAAACTTCGACTACCAAAACATCGACAACAAAACGGTGCTTATGGGCAGAAAGGGCGGCACTCCCGCAATGATACTGCAATACGTGCTTAACAACAAGGGCTACACCGACGGCGTGAACATTCACCTGGACTACTCCATAGAATTCGGCGCGCTCGGTCCGGCGTTTCTCGACGGCACGGGCGACTTTGTACCACTGTTTGAGCCTGCCGCAAGCCAAATCGTAAAGGAAAATCGCGGGTACATTGTGTCGTCCATAGGCAAGGACAGCGGCGAAATCCCCTACACCTGCTACTCCGTTACGGCAAATTACCTCAAAAAGCACCCCGACAAGGTGGAAAAGTTTCTGCGCGCCGTGTGGAAGGGCGTGGAATACGCCGAAACGCACTCGGCAGAGGACATTGCAAAACTTGTCGAGCCGTACTTTGAGGGGACGGAAATGGATTTGCTTGTTGCCGCGATAGACAACTACAAAAAAGCCGACGTGTGGATGAGTACGCCCGTTACCAACGAGGAAGCGTTTTACCGCATGCAGGAAATTATGCAAAACGCCGACGAGCTGACCCAGCGCGTGGACTACGACATCATTGTGGACAACAGCGTGGCAAGCAAGATATAAAAGGACACACACAATCGAGTGGGAGCTGTGACGAAGGTGACTGAAGGGACGAAATTATTTCTGTAGTCGAAACTCATCCACCGCTTCGTCACAGCTTTCCCTTGATAGCACCAACCTCGCGCAAGGCTCGGTCGGTTCCGCTATCGGTCGGCTGTTCCTCTCCCCAACAAGTCTCGTTACACTCAACTCGTTGGGGTCCCCGTTACAGCCCCCTTCTCTTGCGTCCTCAAGAGAAGGCTTAAATGAAAACACCAAAACCTTATATAACAGAGAGCGAGTGTGTTCCCCGAAAAATAATCTGCAACGCACTACTACGAAGAAAAACACCCAAACCTTATATAACAAGGAGTGAGGGTGTTCGCACGCAAAACAATCTGCAACGAGGGCGTAGCCCGAAGCGAAGCCGTTTTGCGGCGAATACCCAAACGACACGCGAAGCCCTTTTTTCACGGAGTCGCCCGAGCGACACCATAATCTGCAACGAAAATGTTTGCAGCACACTACTACGAAGAAAAACACCCAAACCTTATATAACAGAGAGCGAGTGTGTTCCCCGAAAAATAATCTGCAACGCACTACTACGAAGAAAAACACCCAAACCTTATATAACAGAGAGCGAGTATGTTCCCCGAAAAATAATCTGCAACGAACACCTCGCGCAAAGTCTATTTTGTTCCTCGACTAAAGGGCGCGAGGTGTGAGCGAAGCCCTTTTTTCGGGGAATATGCGAGCGATAATATGAAAGTACTTGAAATGAAAGACGTTGGGAAGGTGTTCTACACCAAAACGCAGGAAACGCAGGCGGTAAGTCACCTCTCCTTTGACGTCAACGACGGCGAATTTGTGTCTATAATCGGTCCTTCCGGCTGTGGCAAAACCACGGTGCTTTCCCTTGTGTGCAAGCTCCTTGCTCCCACAAGCGGACAGGTCGTGCTCAACGGCAACAGTCGGGTGGGCTACATGCTGCAACGCGATCACCTGTTTGAATGGCGCACGATAGAAAAAAATGTGCAATTGGGGTTGGAAATTATGCACAAGCTTACCCCCGAAAACAAGGAATACGCCAATGGGTTGCTGAAAAAATACGGCTTGTGGGAATTTCGCAAGCACTACCCAAGCGAGCTTTCGGGCGGTATGCGACAGCGGACGGCGTTGATACGCACTCTTGCCACCAATCCCGACCTGCTGCTGTTGGACGAACCCTTTTCCGCGTTGGACTTTCAGACAAGGCTGACGGTGTGCGACGACGTTTACGACATCATCAAAAAGGAAAAGAAAACGGCGTTGCTTGTTACGCACGACATAAGCGAGGCAATTTCGCTTTCCGACCGCATAATTGTGCTGTCAGCCCGCCCCGCAACCGTCGTCGCCGTGCATGAACCGCACTTAAGCGACATTCCTTCGCCCCTCAAACGGCGCGAAAGCTCCGACTTTGCAAAGCAGTTCGAGCTGCTGCACGGCTACTTACACGGAGACAAATCATGAAAAACAACTTTACGAGAGAACACCTGCTTTTTCTAAGGCGGCAAAGGGTACGAAAGACGCTGATTCACGTTACGCAGGTGGGCGTGCTGCTACTTTTGCTGGGCGTGTGGGAATTGGCTGCACTGCTCGGTTGGATTGACAGCTTTATTACAAGCAGCCCGTCGCGAATTTGGAAAACGCTTGTGGAGCTGATTGCCGACGGCACGCTGTGGAAACACTTGTGGGTTTCCACTTGGGAAACGCTTGCTGGCTTTGCCATAGGCACTGGGCTTGGCTACGCCGTTGCCGTTGTGCTGTGGTGGAACGACTTTTTGAAGGAAGTTTTCGAGCCGTACATCGTGGTGCTGAATTCGTTGCCCAAAATTGCGCTCGGTCCGATAATCATCATTTGGGCGGGCACGGGCAAGGCTTCCATTGTGACGATGGCTGTGCTGATAAGCGTGGTCATTACCACCATTACCATTTTGAACGGCTTTCTGGAAACGGACAAGGACAAGGAGCTTTTGCTGCGCTCCATGGGCGCAAACCGCTTGCAAATTTTTGTAAAGCTTGTTGCACCTGCCAACGTTCCAACGCTTTTGGCGACGCTCAAAATCAACGTCGGCATGGCGTGGATAGGGTCTATCATGGGGGAGTACCTCGCGTCCAAGGAAGGCTTGGGGTACTTGATCGTTTACGGCAAGCAGGTTTTCCGTCTGGATTTGGTGATGACCTGCACCGTTGTGCTGTGCGCCCTTGCGGGATTGATGTACGCGCTGGTGTCGCTGCTGGAAAAAGCTGTAGTAAAAAAATATTAAGCCGCTCCGACCCCTGTGCGGCGGTCTGCATAAAAAAGGGCAAGCGGCAATGTAATAATTATATGAACAAGCGCGCGGAAAAGATTTGCAAGTTGGTCGGGGATGTGGCGGTGAGTGTGGGGTGCTGCGTGGGCGTGGGGTTTTTGAGCGGCAAGGAGGCGCAGGTGTTTTGGAGCAGTTGGCAAAACGTGGCGGTTTTCGCCGTGATTTTTGCCGCGGTGACCTTTGCCGTGAGACAGCAATGCCGCCGCAGTCGCTCCGTCAATGTGGAAATGCTGTCGAAAAGTTTGTTCTCCAAGGGGGCGGCTGCCATGAACTACGCCATTGTGTTTTGCTCCTTTGCGTGCGCCGTAACTGTGCTTGCGGGGGTTCAACAGGCGATGTCGGTTATGTTTTTTCCCACCCCATTGCCCGTTTTTGCCTTTGTTGCCGCCGTTGCCGCCGCTCTCCTTGCACGCGCAAAAATGAGCGTGACCAAGCTGCTGAACGCCGTTGCCGTCATTTTGAGCGTTGCGCTTGTTGTCCTTTTGCGAGCTGTCAACGACAAAACCGCAAACGACGTTTCCGCGCCCGCCGTCATGCCCGTCACCTACGCTCTGTTTTGCGTTACGATGTCGCTTGGAGTAAGCGCGCGCCTTGCAAACGAGTGTACCGCAAGAGAGAACCTTGCAGTTTCCGTTGTCTCCGCACTGCTGCTTGCGCTTTTGATGCTGTTTGTGTTGCCGCTGTGCCGCTTTGAGCTGCCCTTGCCCGCCTTGCACGGTTTGACGTTGCCCGCAAAGATTTTTGCCGCAATCACGCTGCTGATTGCTTCCGTCACGGGACTTGCCGCAAATGCCGTGCCCGTTTGCGACGCGCTTTTCGACATTGTTCCCGACAAAACGCTTTGCACAATGCTTGTTTTTTGCCTGTCGCTGGCGTTAAGCATGTTCGGGTTTGACTTTGCCGTGCGCTACGGCTACGTCGCTGTGGCTGTTGTAGGAGCAATACTCGCATATTGCTCTTTCCGACCAAACGCGAGGCGGTCGGATGGACTTGACACTCCTCAAAAATTGAAATAAAAACTCTTTATAAAAATTTTTAATAAAAAAAAGGTAGACACCTCTGTGCTTGGCGTCTGCGCCATCGTGACCCTACGGGCGCGTTGCGCCGCCTCGGTCGGACTACTAAGGAAGCCGCTACACGCGGCTTCATTTTTTAGACTTAGCTGGGGGTCTTGCCCCAGCACCCCCAAGTTTGGCTGCAATCTCGGTACACGCCCGCGATTGCAGACGGAATTTTCGCTTTCTCCGCTACTACGGACGAAACGTCCGTCTCCGCGCGCGAAAATACCGAGTTAATATAGAAGTCGGCTTCCATATTTGTTTACTTTCACATATGAAAATTGTTTTATAGTCTTTTTGGGAACTTTTTACTCAAAAAAAAGGCTGTCGCGGTTGGGCGACAGTCGATGAAAAACGTTGTGTAAAAGTTTCAATTGTTGTTTTGTATGTATGCCATGTAAACCTTTTGTTCGGTGTCGTCGAAAAAGCTTCTTTGATCGCTTGCGTCAAAGCCCTTGTAGGCAAGGGCAAGCATTGCGTAGGCAAGCTCTCTGTCCGTTGCTTGACTGACGTTTACCGCTTGCACTATCTTACAGTAGACGTTTTCCAATCTGCGCACATTTACCTTGCGCAACACCGCGCAAATTGCAAAGGCGTCCGCAAAGCGTTTGTCGTCCAGCTTGAGCTTGCTCAAATCCAATGTGTAAAGTCCGTTCAACAGCGAAAGTATCAGCTTGCCGCGATAACCCGCTGTGATGACCTTGCTAAGCAAACAAGCGTTCATGTCCGTTTCGGGCAAAAAGTTAGTAAATGACTCGCGCGCAAAACTCAGCAGGTTTTCCGTGCTGTCAAAGTCTATCGTTTTGAGAATCGTAACCAAAATTTCCGACTGCTTGGAAAACTTTTCCGGCTGTTCCGACACCACGCAGCCGCAACAGTACTTGGCAAGACATTCCAAGTACGCAAAGCTTGCGGAAGTGATCGCTCCGTTTCGCGTTATGTCTAACAGCAGTTCCCGCTGCGCCAACAAAGCAACCTCGTCGGGCACTTCGAAATTGCGCAAAATTATCTCAAACAGCGACGATTCGTTTGCGCCGAAAGGGAAATTTTTGTTTACGCACTCAAGCATCACCTTTGCAACGCTGTCCCACGGGGCGGCGCGCAAATTGGAAACAAGCGCGGACTTGGCAAGCTCGACCTTGCCGCAGTTGAAGTAAACGCGCGCGCACATTTTGAGCGCGGTACAACCAATGTCCTTGTAGTGCGCGAACAAATTGTCGGCGTGCAAAAGGGTAACATCGTTGTACCCCAAGCACTGTTCGGCAATTTGCAGGTAGCCGATCATTTCCTCGTAGAAGGGGGCGGCGTTCAGCTCCAACACCTTTTTCAAAAACCAGCTAAGCTCTTCTTGGTGCCTGTTAAATCGGGAAAGGGCGTGTATAGAATGGAATACGCCGTGGTAAGTGACGTTTTCGTTGTTGAACAATTTTAGCGCGCATTTCTCCGCCGCTTCCCAATCGTTGGCAAAAACGCAAACGGCAAGCTGCGTTTCCAGCGTTTGGGCGTCGTCGGTAGAAAGGGACAAAAGCTCCTCTTTCAGCTTGTCCCCCTTTTCTCTGTCGCCGTCGGTGTAAGCCCTCATCATGCGTTTGCTCAAGCGTTTGCCGTACTCGGGCGATTTGACGTCGACAAAGGTGTCGTTTTCCAATTCCGCCGCCAACATTTTGCCCAACTCCTCAATTTCCTGCATTTGGTCCTCATCATCCCAAAAATCGGGGTCCTCGTCCCAATCGTAAGCGGCAATAAGGTCGGGATCGGCGGAAATTTTGTTTGGATCGCGCTCGTCGAGCGTGCCTTTAAGGTCGTTGCCGATATAGTCAAGCACTTCCTCTCCCACGTCGCCGAGCAGTTTTACGTCCGCCACGCAATTGTGAGTAAAAACGTAGCGCGCAAGCAGCTTGCGGTACAGCTCGACGGCATAGCAGGTGTCCTCCAACGCCGCGTGGCAACCTATCTGATTGATGACGCTTTCGTAGCTATCCACCTGCGCAAACAGGCAAAGCGCGTCAAAGTACTCTTCGTTACGCGCCTTGTTGAGCGCGGCGACCATGATGTTTTTTGAGGAAATTTCGATTTTCATTTGAATAGCTTTTCTAACGCGTCGCGGTCGTAGACATACTTTCTGCCGCAAAAGTGACAGCAAACTTCCACATGTCCCATTTCTTCCGCGATGCCGATAGCCTCCTCCTTGCCGAGACTTTTTACAATGCGGTTTATCTTCCGTTTGTTGCAATTACATTTGTAGCATACCTCGCTGCTTTCGGTAAATACGGGCTGAAATTCTCCGAAAAAGCGGTTGATAACCTCTTGCGCGGTGCTGCCCTCGAATTGGTAGCTCATTTCGTCCATGGCGTACATCACCGTTTCGATTTTGTCCAGCAGTTCCTGCGGACAGTTGGGCAAAATTCTCACCCACACGCCGCCCGCCGACGTACACCGCTTTCTGTTGAGCCCCACCCCCAGCGTGACGCCGCATGGCTGTTGCTCGCTGTCGGCAAAGTAGTAAGCAAAGTCCTGCGCTATCTCGCCGCTTACCAACTGCGAAGTGCCCACATAGGGTTGCTTGAGCCCGATGTCCTTGATGACGGTAAGCGTGCCGTTTTTGCCCACCGCACCGCCGACGTCCAAATGTCCGTCCGCCTTTACGACGGTTTCCGCAACGGGATTTTCGATGTCGCCCTTGACGTGACCGTCGCCGTCCGCGCACACGGTAAGCTTGCCCAAAGGTCCGCCGCCGTCTATCACCGCCGTAAGATAGTCCTCTTTGTTTTTGAATTCCTTGCCCATCAAAGCAACCATTGTCAACGCTCTGCCCATTGCCGCGGCGGCTACGGGCGAAAGCTTGTGAATACGTATCGCGCTGTTTACAATGTCCTTGCTTTCCACCGCCGAAACAACAACAGCGTTGCAAATCATCGCCTTAAAAATTGTTGACACTACTATATACCTCTGATTGCGTAAAAAGTTAAGCGTAAGCTGTCATTAGCTAAAAAATTTCCGTAATTTTCGCTTTTCGACCTCAATTCGAAGCCGGAATTGCGCAAAGCGGCGCAAATTGCGCTGTCGGTGTGAATGTACTGCACGTGCCTTTCGTCAAAGCGACGGTACGTTTCGCCATCACGCACAAACAGCGTAAGCTCCATTGTAACGCTTTCCTTTTGGGGACGGTTACTCCACAACAGCGTTTCGTTTTCGTCGTCCCAGTAAAAAACCTTGTCCCCCACAACGCTTGTCAGTTTGTAAGGCGAAGAGACGTCGAACACAAAGGGCGCGCCCTTTTTGAGATTGGCTGACACCCGTTGGAAAAAGGGCGCAAGTTCCTCGGGACGCAGGTAGTTTACGCCGTCGTTTACGCACACCGCCATGTCGCAGGGGCGCGGAAGGGAAAGCTTGCGCATGTCCTGACGTACAAACAACGCCTTGGTTTTGGCGCGCGCCTCGTTGAGCATTTCCGCGCTGGCGTCCACTCCCACAACGTCGAAGCCCTGTTTTACCAACAGCTGCGTCATTTTGCCCGTGCCGCAGGCTATGTCGGCAATTTGCCTTACGTTGTGTGCGCGGGCAATGTCACACAAATATTGCGACCATTTGACATAGTCGCAATCTTTGTTTGTAAACTTATCGTAGTATTTTGCCAAAACAGAGTAGTTTTGTTGCATAGCCTTTTACAAATTTCCAACTATTCGTTGTTCGCTTCGCCGTCGGCAGATTGCTCTTCCGGCGCGCTTGCGCCTTCGTCGGATCGTTCGCCTTGAGCTTCCTCTTGCGGTTGCTCCTCCTGCGGCTCATCATCGAGCGGTTCGTCTTTTATCTCGTCAGCCGACTGTTCGTCTTTCGCCTTTTCGGAAGGCTTTTTCACAGCGGATTTTGTTTCGGAAGTTTTCTTCTTCTTTTTCACTTCCACGGGGTGGAACAGCGCGAAAGTTTTCATCATGTGCGTTTGCCACACCAAGGGGAAGTACATTCCGCCGAACATCAGTATGATGATGAGGAAGAGCTGGAACAAAAAGTTGCCGCTGAAAACAAAGTACAGCGCAATGGGAATGAGCGCGAGCAACAGGTGAATGATGTTGGGCAACACGTTAAGCCACATCAGCCGCCATGCGTCGTCCAAATTGTCCGCAACGCTTTGCTTGTAGGTGACGCTGACGGAACACAGTATCATCAGATACATCACCAAAAACAATTCCACAATGCTGAGCAGAACGGTCAGCACTATCGCCAGCCATTTAAGCCCCGCCAGTCCGCTGATGAACACGTGCAACTCGTAGATGCCGAAAAGGGAAGAGGCAATGACCGCAATTGAGACAAAAGCGTACAAAAAGTTTGCCTTTAAGCCCATCCACATGCTTTTGAACACGCCCACGGCGGACAGCTTGCCCGTCCAGAACGCGTCGCGAATGACGGCAAAGCCGCCGGAAAACACAAACAGCATTGCCACTGCCGCAACCACCATCATTCCGCCCATAAAGGTGTTGTTGTAGCGTAACTGCGCGGCGAAGTAGTCCGCCACGGCGGGGTAAGTACCCGAGCCCGCAAACCAGGCACCGGTGGAAAACCCGAAACCGTTGTACAGGGGCAACGTGTGCTGAATTTTGCTGATAAAGAAGCTGCGCAAAACCATTACCGCCACCACAGGCAGCATGCACAGCAGCATCAGAAAGTTGTAGCCGAACAGCCGCCACAAGTTTTCGCGGTAAATAACCTTGAAAAACTTCCAAGTGGAAAGCCTGTTCAGCCGCTTGGTAACGTGCGAATTGCGCTCGTTTGACAGTTTTATTTTGCTGTAATCCATAAAGCCGTTCCTTGTTTTTTAGTCGAACCGCGCAAAAAAGGCTTTTGCGTAAAACGGTCCTTTTACAGTATATCAAATATAAAGGAATTTTTCAAGTATTTGCGCAACAAAAAAAGAGACGGTCATTTGCGGGTTTTTCGTCAAACTTTGACAAAATTTTTCATATTGTAGTGGCAAGGAGATCTTGTGAAAACTTCCAAAGCGACCGTTGCCGTCGTGGGCGCAACGGGGTTGGTGGGACAAAAGCTGACGGAGCTGCTTTCCTGCCACAGCGACATACGTTTGAGGCTGTTTGCCAACAACTCCGCGGGAAAAAGAGTGCCGCTGAAGTACGGCAGCGCGATCGTGGAACGCTGCGAGGCGTTGACGGACAAACTGCCCGACTTTGCAATGTTTATGACCCCAAACGAGGTTGCGGCAAAGTACGTGCCCCAATTGGTAAAAAAGGGCGTCACGGTGATAGACAACAGCTCCTTTTTTCGGCTGAAAAAGAACGTGCCCCTTGTGGTGAACTGCGTCAACGGCGAAAGGGCGCGCGGACACAGGCTGATTGCCAACCCCAACTGCTCCACCATTCAAACGGTTGTCGCGCTTAACCCGCTGAAGAGCCTCGGGCTGAAAAAGCTGACCGCCGTCACCTACCAATCGGTAAGCGGAGCGGGCAGGGACGCGCTGGGCGACCTCTACGAACAAAGGTGTTACGGCAAGCTGAAGGCGTTTCGCCACCCCATTTACGACAACCTTATTCCGCAAATCGGGGACGTGCTGCCAAACGGCTCTACCACCGAGGAACGCAAGCTGACCAACGAAAGCAGAAAAATTTTGCAATTGCCCCGTCTGAAGGTGAACGGCTTTTGCGTGAGAGTGCCCGTGTCGGTGTGTCACGGCGTGTTTGTAAACGTCGAGCTGCAACAAAAGGTGGATCTGGATCAAATACGGACGTTACTGAAAAACGCGCCCAACGTGCTGCTGCTCGACGACGCTTCCTGCGGATTGTACCCCATGCCGCTAACTCTTAAAAACACAAAGTACGTCGGCGTGGGACGTATCGCCAAAGACCCCACCTGCAACGGGGTGAACATGTTTGTCGTGGCGGACAATCTGCTGCGCGGAGCGGCTTACAACGCTTACGAAATTCTGTTGTGCAAATTGAGGGAAAACAAATGCTTATAACCGCCCTTGCCACCCCATTCAAGGAGGGAAAACCCGACAAATACAGCTACGAAAGGCTGGTCGCTTTCCAAAAAGACGCCGTTGACGCACTGCTTGCCGTGGGAACGACTGCCGAGGCAATGCTGTTGACGGAATGTGAAAAAAAACTGCTCATCACTCTTGCAAAGGGCGTTGCGCCGCTGCTTCCGCTGTGGGTGGGAGTGGAAAACGCCGACACCGTTCGCGCTGTGGCTCAAGCCAAAACCGCCGAGGACTTGGGCGCAAACGGAGTGCTTGTTGCACCGCCCGCATTTGTCAAATGCACGCCTTGCGGCTACGTAAAGCACATTTCGGCAATTTGCGACGCCGTAAAGCTGCCCGTCATGCTGTACAACGCGCCCTCGCGGTGCGGCTACGAGCTGAACAAGAATGCGGTAAGCGAGCTTGCCGACAGGGTGCGTTTTGTAAAGGACGCAGGCGGCGACGTCGGGTACACCGCTTGGCTTTCGGACAAATTTTTTGTGCTGTGCGGCAACGACGAGCGGCTTTTGCAAATGCTGAAAGCGGGCGCAAAGGGGGCTGTATCGGTGGTAAGCAACGTTGCTCCCGAGCTTGTAAAAAGGGTACTTTACGGCAATGCTTCCGCGGAGCAAAAGGAGCTTTTTGCGCGGCTTGCGCGGCTGTCTATGCTGGAGCTGAACCCCATTGCAACAAAGTATATGCTTTACAAAAAGGGCGTTTTCGACAGCTACGAGGTGCGCCTGCCCCTTAGCCAAGCAAGCGAGGAAACGCGCCGACAGGCGGACGAAATCGATTGGGAGAAGGTAAAATGAAATTTGTGGTTTTCGGTTCGGACGGACGGGTGGGCAGCCGTGTGTGCGAATTGGCAAAAAAGCGCGGTCACACCGTTGTTCCCGTAGAAAAAAACACTCCCGAAAGCTCTTTCGGAAGCGGAATTGACGCCGTGATAGATTTTTCCGTGCCCGAGGCAACCAAACGCGTGTGCGAGCTTTGCCTTGAACAGGGCTGTCCGCTGATTACGGGCGTGACGGGGCGAAACGAACAACAGCAGGCTTTGATTGACGCGTTGGCAAAGCGGCTGCCCGTAACGGCAAAAGCCAATTTTTCGCAGGGTGTGGAAATGCTGTACAAATTGGTGGCTCTTGCCGCAACTCTTGACGAATGGGATTGCGAAATTGTGGAGATACACCGCAAAAACAAGCTCGATTCGCCAAGCGGCACGGCAAAAAAATTGGCGGCGACAGCGGCGCGCGCCAAAAGCTTCAAAAAAGTTACCGTCCATTCGCTGCGGTGCGGCAGTTGCTTCGGCACTCACACCATTGTGTTCGCCACCCAAGGGGAAAGCCTGACGTTGACTCATCAAGCGGAAAACTGCGACATTTTTGCGCGCGGCGCGTTGGCGGAAGCGGAAAAATCAGTCCTTTCGTTTGCGAAGAATGTCGCCGACGGAAAGGGCGTAAGGACAGTTGACGGTGATTAGCTGTTTTACGCGGTTGCACACAACAAGGCTGTTGCCTTCCGTGTCGGTTGCGCGCTGTACGGTAAAGCTTTTGCCCGTGTCCTCGCCTGCGGAAAGTACCTCGAGGACGTCCCCCACCGAAAATTTGTTGCGCAGCTCCACCGTGACGCCGTTTGGCACAATTTGCTTGACCACAGCCACAAATTTGTACTCCTCCACAGCCTTGCTGCTTTCGTAGTACTGCCGCGACTGCTCCTCGTCGAAGTAAAAACCCGTGGTGTAATCGCGGTGAGAAGCCTTGTTAAGCTCCTTTTGCAGCTCGGCGACAAGCTCGGGGGTAAAAACGCCCTGCTCAATTGCGTTGAGCGCGCGGCGGTATGCTCCGACCACCGTTGCCAGGTAAAACGCCGATTTCATTCTGCCTTCGATTTTGAGGCTGACAACGCCGGCGTCCATCAGCTCGGGCAGGTGAGCAAGCATGTTCATGTCCTTGGAATTGAAAATGTACGTGCCGCGCTCGTCCTCGTAGACGGGCAACCAATCGTCGCGGCTCACTTCGCGCACTTGCCACTCCCAACGGCACGCCTGAACGCACTCGCCGCGATTGGCGTTGCGCTCGGCAAGGTAGTTTGACAAAAGACATCTGCCGCTGTAGCTGACGCACATCGCCCCGTGTACAAAAGCCTCCAACTGCACGTCGGGACAAAATTGCGCAATGCGCTTTATCTCGCGAAGGGGCACTTCTCGCGCAAGCACCACTCGCTCCGCGCCCGCCTTTTGCCAAAAAGCGACGGCGTACATGTTTGTGGTGTTTGCCTGCGTGGAAATGTGAACGGGCAGCTTGCTGTGCGATTTTACAAAGTCCAGCACGCCCACGTCGGAAACAAGCACCGCGTCCGCGTGCGCGCTTTCCAACAGTTTGAGGTAGTCCGCCAATTCGTCAAAGTCGTTGTTGTCGGCAAAAATGTTTATCGTGACGTACACCTTTGCGCCCGCCTTGTGAGCAAGCTCCACCGCCGCAAAAATTTCCTCGTCGGTAAAGTTGTCGGCAAAGGCTCTCAAGCCGAATTTTTTGCCCGCAAGGTACACCGCGTCCGCGCCGAAGTGCAACGCCGTTTGCAGCTTTTCCATGTTGCCCGCAGGAGCTAACAATTCGATTTTTTTGCCTTTTTGCACCGTTTTTACCCCTTTTTGATATATTATGTCTGTCATAGTATTCTCTTTTTCCGCAAAATTCGTTATAGTTTTGGTTGTTTGGTGAGTTTTCTTCACCTGTCAAGTGTTTGCGAGAATAGTTCCACTTTCCGCAACCTTACGGAAATCATCGTTCGGAACATAATTATACCCTTTTCCACTGCCATTTGTCAACAGCACGCGCACGCCCACACTCGAAGGAAAGCTTTATTTTGATAGTCGAAACAAACTTCATCCCTATCGTTTCCTTAATGTCGAAACTCATCCACCGCCGTTCGGCGGTCCCCCTTCTCTTGCGTCCTCAAGAGAAGGCTTTTAGGTTCAGTTACTAAATTTGTTTAGGAACAGTCAGTTTCTATTATAGTTCCGACCTTTTCTACCCTTGTGTAACAAAGCAAGGTATATCCGCGGCACTGTGTTGTTGGAACACTTGCACTGTTGCACGAGGCTGTGATATAATTACAGCGTAACGAAACCAAACCGAACGACGCATACAGCGGAGCATAACCGACGAGGTAACTATGACTATTGAAGAATTGAACGACATCGTAAAGCTGACAAATACCCGCAAAATCGAGCGGGCACTGCGCGCGGCAGGCTACTTCGACTGCGTCAAACACAAGCAATTATGTCACTTAAGTCTCTTAGAGCTTGCTAACGCCGAGATACAGGACGGAGCCGAGTACTTAACCACAAACGGCAAATGGTTGTTTGACGGGCAATTAGCCGAACACGTCAAAACCGCTGAGAACTACGAGTTTGTACTTGTCAATATCTTCAACACGCCGAAAGATCCCAACGGAGTAGCAATGCAAACGGACATCCTCATTTGGGCGCGTGAACGCTGACGTGGAAAAAGCCTTTACACACCACTTTCTTTTATCGCTTTACAAATTACACATTTAAGCCTATAAGGTTAAAAAAAATCGTCCCTTTTCCCCTTCGGGGACTTCCCCACTCGTGGGGAAGCTGCTTTGGTCGAAACACACTTCGTCCCAATCGTTTCCTTAGTGTCGAAACTCATCCACCTCGTCCCAGCTTTCCCTCGATAGCACCAACCTCGCGCAATGCTCGGTCGGTTCCGCTATCGGTCGGCTGTTCCTCTCCCCAACAAGTTTCGTTATACTCAACTCGTTGGGGTCCCCGTTTGCGTCATATTCGTACTTCGCTCCTTCGTGTCGAAACTCATCCACCGCCGTTCGGCGGTCCCCCTTCTCTTGCGTCCTCAAGAGAAGGCTTTAGGAACAGCTGTAAATTTGCTATATACTACTACGAAGAAGTACACCCAAACCTTATTCACCACAGCCGCGAGTGTGTTTCCCGAAAAATAATCTGCAACGAGTACCTCACAATAAATTTTTACGAAGAAAAACGCCCCGACCTTGTTCACCACAGGAGCGAGGGTGTTCGCACGCAAAACAATCCGAAATACACTACTACGAAGAAAAACACCCAAACCTTATTCACCACAGCCGCGAGTATGTTTCCCGAAAAATAATCTGCAACGAGTACCTCGCAATAAATTTTTACGAAGAAAAACACCCCCGACCTTGTTTAACACAGGCACGAGGGTGTTCGCACGCAAAACAATCTGCAACGAGGGCGTTTGTACACCCCTCTACGAAGAAAAACACCCCCGACCTTGTTCAACAAGGAGCGAGGGTACTCCGTGAAAAATAATCTGCAGAGGTGCATTTACGCATATATTCCTTTACTTGGGTTAGTGGGAGCAAGTGTGTTGCGCTACAAAACAATCTGCAACAAACTACACCTTATTCAACAAGGCACGAGGGTGTTCGGTGAAAAATAATCTGCAACGAACACCTCGCGCAAAGTCCTTTATGTCCCTCGACTAAAGGGCGCGAGGTGTGAGCGAAGCCCTTTTTTCACCGAATGCCCAAGCGCCACTGCGAAGCCGTTTTGTGCGCAATGCACGAGTTCCCACCCATATTTTTAATATATAGCCTGCACCTCGAAGCCTTTTTTTCACGGAGCTACCCGAGCGACACTTTACTTCAATTTTGTGGAGACGGTAACGCCGTCGCCGATTCGGTACAACTGCGTGCTGTAGTGGCTGTTTGCCGTTATGTCCTCCAAAAAGGCGTGCATGTTGCGGGCAACGGTGATGTGCTTGTGGCGTTTGTTTTCGGGAACATGCTCCACCAATCCCTTGTAAAGAACATTGTCGCAAACCAACGTGCCACCCACCGTCAGCAGCTCCGTCAGATAGGGCAAAAAAACCTCGTACTGCCCCTTCGGACCGTCCAAAAACACAAGGTCGTAGCTTCCCGTCAGCTGCGGAACGATTTGCCTTGCGTCCCCCACAAAAATGTTGACGCGCTTCGACATGCCCCATTCGGCAAAGTTGGCTTTGGCAACGGCGACGGCTGTTTCGGACATTTCCACCGTGTTCAACAGCGCGTCGGGCGCAGCGGACAGCATTACGATACCGCTATAGCCGATTGCCGTGCCGATTTCGAGTATGCGGCGAGGCTGACGCTTTTGCACCACCTCAAACAGCAGCTCTTTTGTTTCGTCCAACATGACGGGTATGTAGCGTTCGCGCGCATATTGTTTAAGTTCTTCAAGCGTTGACATAATTTTTTACGTATTTCCCGATTTGCCCCCACCCAACGGCGCGAGCCGCCCGAGAGACAATTTTCCTCTCGAAGGGGGAAGTTCCTGAGTGTCGAAACTCATCTGGCACTTTCAGTGCCACCTTCTCTTGCATCCTCAAGAGAAGGCTTTATGTGCAGCTACCAAATTCGTTGAGGAACAAGCTGTCAAAAACAACTCGGTATTTTCGCGCGCGGAGACGGACGTTTCGTCCGTAGTAGCGGAGAAAGCGAAAATTCC
>CANRHN010000020.1 GCA_947630425.1 uncultured Clostridia bacterium
GGAGCATAGCTCAGCAGGTTAGAGCACCACCCTGATAAGGTGGGGGTCGGTGGTTCGAGTCCACTTGCTCCTACCAATAGCGGCGACTACGCTATTAGGTCGCAACAGAAAAGAGTACGCACAAGGCGCACTCTTTTTCTATTGCTCACGTTTGCTTGTCGCCTTGGCGCATACACAAGTGGGTGACGAAATGACGTAGCGCTCCACTTTGTTTCGCTTACCCTGCGGGACGAGTCCACTTGCTCCTACCAATAGCACTGCCCGAATGGGTGGTGCTTTTGTTTTGCAGGTTAGAGTAGCGCCGCGCAACATTGCCGCTTTGTCGGCAAATAATGAGGCGGCGGTGAGAATGTAATTGGGGTGAGTTTGCTCCCTTTAATAGAATTTCTTTAATTATTTGCTTACTTAACATCATCCCAACTATTAAAGCACTTATTGCGTTTTGCTTTGACATCATTTAAAACGCTTTTATTCACTTTGTTCCTTAGAAAGTGTATAGAATATGAAGTCATCCATACTTAAATCGTATGCCTCCATAAGATATTTAATAGACCTCACAATATCATTAAAACTTCTATTTGTCTCTACAAATATACCAGTATTTTCAATCTCAGCCGCAGTCCTTAATTTGCTCGCATCACACGTAAGTAGCGGCACGCTTGCATTTGCACTTTTCCAGTCTGAATTGGCCATGGATTGAAGCTTGTCAGAATCTAATGCGTACAACAATTCAACAAATTTAACTAGCATTTCTTTAACAGAACTAATCTCCCTGCTTTCACCCAAGAAAATAAAACTTGTTGCTTTAAGCCCTGTGTAGTCACAAATATCATCCAAGTGATGACTATTTTCACCATATTGAGCTATATTTTTACCAAAATTTTCCGGAAGCATTAAATCGCTTATCAGTTTACTGCTGAGTCTCTCTGCTCGCGCATTTATTGTTTTTTCGTTCCAGTGCTGTTTATCTATGACATCACAATTTAGAAACACAAACTTAGATTTGTCTTTTATTTTTCTTACTTTGGTAGGGAAATCCAAATCGGACAACTCACTATTATAGCCCGTCAAAGAAAGATTGCCCAGTGTGTGTAAATATCTATCGCATACAATTTCGTAGTTATTACCGATTTCCTCTCTCCACCACACATTTTCCTTGTTTTGTGGCAAGATATGTTCTATGGAAATATCACTATCAATAACTACACTTTCCCGAATGGTGTTAATTCCATTTTCTAAAATGGACAAAATATACCTGCATAAACTCCTGTTTTTGTATAGATTCTCGCTCATCAATTTTTCTTTAAAAGAAGTATCATTCGGAACAGCATCTTTTGTATATGCAAGATCTTTTGCCATAAAATTGTAAATAGATTGCAAATATTCCTTCTTGCTTTCGTTTGTCTTAAATATTCTTCTATACAATGAGCGATAAAGTCCTCTCAGAGAATTTGATGGAATGCCGATCACCATTCTACGTAGCGTGTAATTCAAATAAAATTGTAGCACTTGCAACAATATTTCTTCATCAATTCTGTTTTCTTCGTAGTCGTTGAAAATTGAAAACAAAAACGGGTAAATTGTTGTTTGATTCAAGCTACGAAATGCGGTTAAGTAGCTATTTATTTCTTTTGAGTAACTATTTGTGAGTCCCACAAATGCTTGATAAAACTTAGAATAGTACCTTAAATCTTGTATTAAAAATTCATGAGACAAATTTTCTAAATCCGCCCATTTTTTGTATGTCTGATATGCTTTGCTTTCTTTTACTTCTCCGATTTTAAAAATAATGTACATTAAAAAATACTTGTTAATTTCGCTTTTGCCAAGAGCCGACTCCATAGGCAGCCAATATTCTTCAAATAAATAATCCATATTGGAATCTGTCATAAGAAGATAATTTCTTATCAAGTCCGCAAGCGTTAGATCTTCGCCAGTAGAATTTATCCTTTCAAAAATGACTTGAGGATCATCATTCGGTTCTTTTAGACTAATCATTACTATTTCAAGTTTTTTCAAGCCGCTCAATATATTATTTATCGAATAACCCTCGCCAATCTTTGCTTTTACCAACTCGCAAAAATAACCGTAGTTAACAGTTATGTTGGACGTTTTTTCCATTTGGTCATACTTATCATTCATTAACAACAAAAATTGCTCATTATCACTTTTTATTGGTTTTAATTTTAGTTTGTTTTTTTCTGTCTTATCAAAGTCGTGCGAGGAAGAACTGTTAAACAATAATCCTTCTAACTCCTTTTTGCTTGAGTCGACATCATTATCATACATTGCCTTCAGCAAAAGGTAGATCGAGGTCATTCTTTGTTGTCCGTCAACAATAATGAAATGTTTAAGACCGCCTTCCTCGTCCTTTTGCACTTGAACCACTGTCCCCAAAAAATGTGTTCTGTCATTATCGTATGCGGCAACGGCATCATTAAAAAGTTCAAGGCAGTTGTCCTTTTTCCAATCATAATTTCTTTGATATACCGGAATTTGATACTGTCTTTTATTATCAAACATCAGGTCTATAAGTTTTTCCGGCTCTGCTTTCATTTCAAATTCTCCTTCGTTTTTTCGCCCATGTTGTCAACAGACAAACGCATACATCCCAAACAGTTTTAATTTCACATTCTTTTGAACAATAGTTAAACACCGCATTGTGGCAATTCCTTCCAGACAAAGAATGTAGAATTTGTCCTCATTGAAAATAGGATGTTTCTATACAAATTGTTATCTGAAAACGTTTGGTTTTTATGTGTATCCCTTTATTTTAATCATTTTACAATAACAAAAAAGAGATGTCAATATTATACAAAAAGAAACAGCCCACCAGCACGGTATCTAGTACATGATGCCGAAATACTACGCTACGCTTCGTACTTCACTTCGTTTCGTGGCGGGCGGCACTTTGCATCTTGGCTGAGGGCGTTCGGCACTGTGTGCCTCGGCTGAGAATGCAGCTTTTCGCAACATTACGCGTTGCTCCACTTACCCTGTGCTTCGCTTGGGACGAGCCCTGTATCGACCTCCGAATTTGACGGCTGCGGGCGGGGGTCGGATAAGAAAAGAAACACACAAATCGTGTTTCTTTTCTTATGCTTCTTTGACTTCGAATAAAAAATCAATCATCATTAAGCGATTTAAGATACTTGCGCAAAATTAAATTTATAAACTGAGAAAGAGATCTGTCATCCTCTTCCGCTTTTTCTTTTAACTTTTCCAGCAAATCGGAATCTATCGTAATGCTTATTTTTTCTTTCAATGGTTTCATGGTTCACCTGCTTTTAGTATTTGTAAAAATTATATCATTCATCCCATTTCCTCTTGACAGGTAGTATAAAGTAGTATATAATACTACCAATATCGAAAACAATGCGAAAAGGAAAGTTTGAAGAACAAAAGAGTGGCTCAGTGTTATGTTTACAGCGACATTTGTGTTGGAATTTATGTTCGTTACCGACCCTTTGTGTTCCAATTTTTTTACAAATAAAGCAACAAAACTAAAGTTGTTGTTTAACGCACTCTTAACAGAATTGCGTTATTCCTTTAGCACAAAAAAGCAGGAGATAAACTTATGACAATTACAGTCGTTTGCGACGTACTCGGGGAAGAAACTAACGGCACAATCGTTGTAACAATGAATCTTATTCGTCACCTTAAAGCGCAGGGGCACACCGTTCGCGTTCTGTGCGCAGACCAAAGCAAGAAGGGACAGGAAAATTACTACGTCGCCCCAATCAAAAATTTCGGACCATTCAATCGTCTCGTTCGAAAGGTGGGCGTGACGATTGCAAAAGGGGACAAAAGCGTGGTTGCCGCCGCGCTTGAAGGCACGGACCATGTACACGTTATGTTGCCGTTCGGGTTGGGGCTTGCTGCGGCAAAGCTGGCGCACACAAAGGGAATTCCCCTCACGGCGGGCTTCCATATGCAAGCGGAAAATCTCACGGGGCACTTGGGGCTAAAGAAAGTTCGCCCACTCAACAAGTTGATCTATCACTATATATACAAACACCTCTATCGCTACTGCGACGCCATCCACTACCCAACGCAATTTATACGCGACGTGTTTGAAAAAAGCGTCGGCAAAAGCACGCCCGCGTATGTCATTTCCAACGGTGTAAATTCTTATATAAGCAAGCGCGAGGTGGAAAAGCCGCGGGAGTTTGAAGATAAAATCGTCATTTTGAGTATAGGGCGGTATTCGAGCGAAAAATCGCAGGACACCCTCATAAAAGCCGTTGCCCGCTCCGCGTACAAAGACAAAATTCAACTCATTCTTGCGGGGCAGGGACTCAAAGAAAAGAAGTACAAAAGGCTTGCCAAAAAATTGCCCGTTCCACCCATTTTCCGTCTGTACGGGAGAGAGGAGATTTCCGACATGCTAAACTTTTGCGATTTGTATGTTCACCCCGCCGTGGACGAGCTTGAAGGTATTGCCTGTTTGGAGAGCATCGCCTGCGGAAAAATGACCATTGTCTCCGACTCCAAGAACAGCGCGACAAAGGAATTTGCAATCGACGAGAAGTGCATTTTCAAACACAGGGACGCAAAAGATCTTGCCCGAGTCATAGATTTCTGGATTGAACACCCCGAAGAACGCAAAGAGTACGAAGCAAAGTATCTTGCAAGTTCTGCCGCGGTTCAAGAGGAGGAATGTATGCGGCAAATGGACAAAATGATTGCGGAAGTGGACGCGAAAAAACGTTCTGCTCTTCAGAACTTTACACAAGCGTAGACCGTATTCTCGGCTTGATACTTTCCTCAAAAACAAGCGTTACTTGTAAAATAAATATAAGAAGAAACGATAAAATGGAAGTTTTGTATTGGACGCTTCTCATCGTGGGCGGTTTTTTGCTCGGCAGCATGATGTTTTCCCAATGGATTCCAAAACTTTTGGCGGGGAAAGACCTATTCAACGAGAGCGCAGACAACAACCCCGGTGCGTTCAACGCGTTTAAGCACTGCGGGAAGAAAATCGGCACGCTTTGCCTTGTACTCGACATCTTAAAAGGCTTTGTCCCCGTTTTTCTTGCAAGCCTTTTGATGAACGCAAGCAGCATTGCGTTTTCTTTTGTGATGTTTGCCCCCGCCCTCGGACACGCGGTGGGACTTTTCAACAAGTTTCACGGCGGAAAATGTGTCGCGACGTCGTTTGGCGTGCTGGCAGGGCTGTTGCCGATTACTTGGATTCCGTTTGCGGTGTTGGCGGGTCTGTATATCTTTTTCTCCGTTGTGTTGAAAATCAAAAATGCGGCAAAACGCAGCGTTGTCGTGTATGCGCTGTTTTTGCTTGTTTCCTGTACAGTACTCGGCGTTTTGGGTAAAGCCTATGTGGCGTGTGGGTGCGGACTGATAGCTGTTTTGCCCATTGTAAAATTTTTGTTCTCCAAAAACGGTTTGGTTGACAACAAATTTCACGACAACCCCGCCGAAACGCACGTTGATTAAACTTTTGTGTTGTTACCAAGCGCATCTTTTCAAAATATGTTTTTATGTAATTGACAAGCGACGGGCAAAATGATATACTGTAAACGATCATGGGGGTATAGCTCAGTTGGTAGAGCGCTTGAATGGCATTCAAGAGGTCACGTGTTCGACTCACGCTATCTCCACCACGGCGGGCAACGCGCTTTTTGTTGCAACGAAAAGGGAACACGCAAGGTGTCCCCTCTTTCATTGCTTCCCTTTTGCGCGTACCCTTGCACATTCCGATAGCGTGAATACGCATATGGGCACCCGCAAAAGTTGAGTTTGCGAAACTTTTGTGGGAGAAGAGACACCGACCACCAACGCAACCGACCGCGACAAAATGGTGATCGTAACCCGCGATTGGTTCGGATTTTTTGTTTCGGGAATGGAAACGTACAGGTCGGGCTGCCGAAAAGTTCCGACGGCAATTTTGATGAAATCTTTGGAGAGGCAAGCTCATTACTTGATTTCCGTGTGAGTTTTATGTTATTATAAAAGCGTTAAAAGCGATTGATTTGCGATTATACACAGGCGTTGGGTTAAAAATTATGACAAAAACCGAAATAGCAAAAACGATAGTAGACATTTGCCACGTGGACGCCTCGTTCTGTTTTGATATAAAAGGCGGCGATCCTCAATCTTTTTTGTCCGAAATCACGGACGATATGTCCGAACGCGAGTTTTTGTTTTCGGTAGATAAATATTTGGCGACATTCAAAGTGTGGGGGCATCTCTATTTTTATAAAAAGAATCTCCGTACTTACATAGGATTCCGCGTCAGAAGATACGGTCACAGCTTGTTTGTCACGCAAGCGGAAAAAGATTTGCCCTTTTCAAAAGGAGACGAAATCGTTGCAATTGACGGAATGACGATTGAAAGAGCTGCCGAAAAATTTGCCGTGTTTTTCGATTGCGATCCGCCCGACCGCCAAGGCGAACGTTGGGAAACGGTCATAGAAAATGCCAACGTGATTACCGTTTGCTCCGAAAAGACGTTTGATTATGCCGTTCGGACAGATATGGGCAGAGAAATCGGAGAGCCTTCCTGCGTGTGCAAAGCCCTAAATAATGATTGCTACTACATAAAACTCACCAATTTTTTTGACGAGCAGAACATTTTGTCAGTGGTGAATTATGCTTCAAAAGATATTACCCGCACCCAAAATCTTATCATAGATTTAAGAAATAACTGTGGCGGAAGCGACACCGTATTTTTGCCGCTTTTGCAATTTTTGCTCGCAAAAAACGACCCCATGTGCGGCAAATCGATTTTTACAGAGGAAGATGATATACTCTACACGGAGCGGAATGCAGACGGACGAATCAAGCTCTATAAAGAGTACCTCGAAAGCACCACTTCCGACGAAGTTCGAAGGTATGTTGTCGAGCGAATAGAGGAGCAGACGCAAAACAAAGGAAAAGGGTTTTTACCCGCAAAGCCCGATGAATTCTTGTTTCCGACAAGCGGTACGCGCCGCCCCGAAAAGGTCGTTGTCCTTACCGATTGTTATTGCGCTTCCTCGGCGGAAAGTTTTGTGGAAATTGCCTCGCGGCTGAAAAAGGTGACAATCATCGGTCGTCCCACCATGGGAGTCAACGATTATGCCAACCTTACATACTTCGACTTTGGAGACTATGTTTTACATTACCCCACTTCTCGCAGCAGGGCAATAGACAGCGGCAAGGGCACAAGAGGCAAAGGAATTCAACCCGATGTTTATGTCCCGTGGACGCCCAAAAATATTTTTGAGGATATTGACTTGACCGCTGCATTAAATTGGCTGAAAAAAAATTGATTTGCCGACGTGAAAACCAATTTGGAACAACCGATTTTGCAAATTATGTTTTACAAAGTTGTCTGATATATCGTTTTTCTTTCAGTGAAATTTTACCGTCCACCGATGTGACAAGCAAACAGAGCGATATTATATCATTCCCGAGCCGATCATCCGCCTTGGATATTATTTCGAGAAGTTCTTTTGTATAGTCAGCAATTACCTTTTGGACGTCTTTCGATACCTTTATGGAGCTTTTGATCTCATAAAGATTACACTCGTTTCCAAAAGCCTTTGCAAGCGACGGATATATAAACAGATAGTCTTTCTCCGAAATCGATCCGTCCGAAACAACGGAGCCTATGATAAACGAAGCAAGTACCACCACAGGGTCGAATTCCGCACATTCAAGTTTTCGCAAACCGGTGATGACGTCAACCGATTTTTCGGTTAAAAGCGCCGCTCTTTGCAAAGGGTTCAACCCTTCGATTTCACGGCAAAGTTTCTGAAATTCCAACATATTGTCACCTCTTTAACAATTTATATTTTCACAAACGCTTACAGCGGCAAATCTTTCTTTACGAAGCGCACAGAACCCACTATATAGCCTACAATTCCAAGTACAAGCAGGATTGCAAATTTCCACAGATAGGTCAATGTGCCGTCGATAATGGAGATCGCGTCAAACAGCGTAATAACCGTAGCGTAATTGAAGAAATTCAGCGCTTTGAGCCTTACGATCGTGGGAATGACTTTGCTCCCGAAAAGACCGAGCATGGCGGCAACGAGAGAAAAGATACTGAGCCCTCCGCCGATCGCCATGGAACGCTTGCTCCTGTCGAACCAGCAGGAAGTGAAGAAGCACAGCCCCGAAAGCGCAAACAACACCAAAAATGCGCCGAGATTGAAAAGCAGTATTTGCCCATAAGTGATTTTGGCGACTTCTACACCTACAATGGCAAGACAAATGCAACTTGTAACCGTTGTAAGCGCAAACATTCCGAAAAGAGACAAAATCAAAAATGCAGCTTGTGTGCGCACCACCGTTTGCCGTTTTGTCGAAGAGGAAAGGACATACGCCATTGAACCGCTGTCCACCTGTCCCGCGATAAGGTTGTTTGAAACCATAATCATATAGATAATGGGAAGAAGCAGTCCTGCCAAACGGAAGAAGATTGAGCCTACCACAATGCCGTAAAGATTGAGTTGTCCGATTTCCTCAAAGGCGGTAGCAACGTCTTGCGGCAAGGACGACAAAAAGCTCGAAGAAATTTCGCCCGTGAGCGTAGTTTTGATTTCCGCCACCTTTTCGGCATAATCCTTTTGCGTGTTATCTAATTTTTCGAGTTCGTTTTCGAGCCTTGCGCGGTAAGTTACGACCGTACCTGCGGCGGCTTGCTTGATTGTCGAATAGGTGTAACCCAAACTTTCGTATTTTTCAGAGCTAATATCGAATTTTTCGAGTTGCTCAATCATTCTTTCCACATTTTCTGGGCTTGTCATGTTGCCCGCAAGGAAAATCGAAGAACAATACTCGGCTCTATCCTCGATAAACGACAAACGCTCGGGGCTTGCAAAATACTCCGACAAATCGCCGCTCATTAAATGCGTGAGTAATTGTAGCGAATTAAAATATTCTCCCGGCACCGATTCTCCGTGCGATGTGTAGAAATCGTCAAACATTCCGTTTGACTGATCTTCTCCTGCGGGCGGATCGATTGCGTACATGACGCTTCCCAAAAGTTCCTTCGCCTCGTCGGAATCTTGCGTGTAGGAGGGATCGATTGCAAGTGCCTTATTATAGAGATAGCTTTGTAATTCGGAGACGGCGGACGCATAAACTGTGGGAACGATGGTTTGGAGATTTCCTCCTTGTCCGACTTCTTCTTGAAGTTTTTCTGCGAACAGTGCATCAAATTTCTGCATACCGTCGATCTGATTTTCGTAGTAATTGATCGCTCTTGCTTCAATTTGCACATCCATTTCCTGACGAACAATAGTATCTTTCACCGCTTCGACAGTGGTATCCATGCCGCCCTTGCCGCTGATCAACATGACGCAAGCGAGCATAAAACATTCGGCAAATGTGATAATTGCCCACATTGTTCCGTTCGCCTTGCATGATTGTTTGAATAGTGCTTTACTGAACATTTTTTATATCTCCTTGTCCCTGCATTAGAATTTTTTTGAAATGTGTTTCGAGCGTATATGGAATTTCCGATATAAATTTAACGGAATAGCCTTTTAGGACTTTCAAAAGGACGCCCGCTCTGTCAGCCGGTATGCTTACCGTCAGTTGATGATACTGTTCTTGGCGACGAATGACCTCAAATATTTCGTTTGCAAAACGGTTATAATCATCGGCAGTCTGAAACTCTATCTTAAATTCCTTGACTGTACGATTCCTGAGTGCGCTCATGTTTGCAATATCAACAATATGCCCGTTGTTGATAAGCGCCACTCTGTCGCACGTCGTTTCAAGTTCTTCATAAAGGTGGCTGCTGATGAAAATTGTTTTGCCCTTTGCGTGTTCCTCTTTAATTATATCAAGGAACGCGACGCGCATCAAAGGATCGAGTCCCGTTGTCGGCTCATCGAGAATGAGAATGGGTGGATCTGCCATAAGAGCTGCAACAAGGGCTGTTTTTTGCTTCATTCCTTTGCTCATACGCTTTAAGTTCGCTCGCGGATCAAGCTGTAATCGTTCAATAAGCGTGTTGGCGTAAGTCATATCGGAAATGCCGAGAAATTCCGCTTGACTTTTCAAAAAATTGACGCCCGTTTTCAAATCCGGAAAAGCAATCTCGCCGGGGACGTAACCAATTTGCTTTACAATTTCGCTTGAATGTTCCCACGAAGTCAAACCGTTTACTTTGACAGTTCCGCTCGTCGGCTTGATAAAGCCGAGAACGCTGCGAATTGTAGTTGTCTTGCCGCTTCCGTTTGTTCCAACAAAACCGACCATCTCTCCCTGATTGATAACAAGGTCTATGCCGAATATGCCGCGGTTTTCTCCGTAATCCTTTGTAAGACCGTTTGATTCGATTACACTCACGACAACGCACCTCCAAAATCTTTTTCTTCTTTGTAAAACTTCATAAAGTAATCTTCGAGCGATTCGCGTCGGTTGCTGAATTTTTTGATTTCATATTCCGAGAGCAAAGAAATGGTTGAATTCATATCCTTGTCTTCAATAGACAAATACAAAGTATCGTCGCCATTTTTCAAAATCTGCAACGATGCTACCCTTTCCGACTTTTTGATAAAATCCGCTGCGTCTTTCGTAGACATAAACTTGATTTCGTAATATTTGAGAGAAGCGTGTTTTAGGTCATCTGCGACAAATTCGGATACAATTTTCCCGTCTTTGATAATTGCAATTCGGTCGCAAGTGGCGTCCACCTCCGAAAAGATGTGGCTTGAAAGCAAAATCGTCTTACCGCACCGCTTTTCTTCTCGAATGAACTCAATAAAGTTGTTTTGCATGACGGGATCAAGCCCACTCGTCGGTTCGTCAAGGATAAGCACTTCGGGGTCGTGCATAAACGCAACGACGACGGCGAGCTTTCTCTTTTCGCCCAAGCTCATTCGTTTTGTTTCTCCTCTAAGCATTCTGTTGTCAACTTTGAACATATCCAGCATACGAGCAAGACGCTCATCGTTGTGGATGCCTTGCATATCCTGCATCATTCTGATAAACTCTGCGCCGGTCAAACCGGTAGGCAGGGCTATTTCGCCGGGGATATACCCGACACGACTTAAGATTTCCGAATATTTTTCAAATGTCGGCTTTCCAAACAAACAAGTTTCTCCGCTGTCCGGTTTTGAAAAACCCATAAGATGACGGATTGTGGTAGATTTTCCCGCGCCGTTCGGTCCCAAAAATCCGAAAACTTCGCCGGTGTTTACGGAAAAGCTCACGTCGAAAACGCCGCGTCCGCTACCATAATCTTTCGTCAGGTTTTTCACTTCGATTATGTTCATAGCACCTCCTGAAATTTTACAAAGTCTAAATCTTTACATTGTTGATTTTTGAAGTTGTTTAGATTATAATATTAGCGCAGTGGAAAAGTAAAGTACAAAATTAAAGACAGTGTAAAAATCTTTACACTGACAAAAAATTGTATAAAAGGAGAGACGTAAACTTATATGAAAGTACAAAACCTGAACAATTCGTCTGTAAAAACACGCAAGCTTATTCGCGACACATTTATTCAAATGCTTGCGGAGAAAAAGGAAATAAACAAAATTACCGTAAGCGCGCTGACGGAACGCGCAAACATCAGCCGCGCCACCTTTTATGCGCATTTTGATGACATTTACGGCGTCGTCGAGGAGTTTGAGGAAGAACTTATCAACGCTTTCTTCACGAACGCCAAACTGTTTGCCGCAAACGATTATGAAAAGTTTATCGAGGCGCTTTTTTCTTTTTTGAAAGAGAACGACAAGAATTATAGGATTATCTGCGAATCGGATAGTTTAATTTTCGCACCGAAACGACTTTCCGTGCTTGCAATAAACAAGCTGTTGGAACTCGCAAATAACGATAAGAGGATTACAAACAAACAATTCCTTGAACTTGACATCCGTATATTTTTAGAAGGAAGTCTTTTGGAGTATGTCAGATACTGCCGCGGACAATCCACGTTTACTCTCGACGATCTCTATGCTTTCACGAAAGAATGGTATCGAAAGTTTATGGAAGAGCATTGCAGCTAACGCTCTGCGTATGATTACGGATAAGAATTTTGGCAGATAAAAAGAGGCATATATGAGCATAGACGGCACATTTTCGGCGGGAAAATTTCTACTCTTTATAGGCAGCTGCGGCAGCTATTTGCCGAAAGTGTTCCGACGCGGATTTTTCGACAAAGAAACGAGGCTATAGCTCACGCTTTACGGAAATAGGTATTGACAAAGCGCGCATAAATTGTTATGATTTTAACAACAGAACCGCAACAAAGGAAAAGGGCATGAAATTATACGATCAAATAGAACAATATTTTGACCTTGTGATACGCTACCTTGTGCTTGCAATCGAGCTTGTAGGCACAGTGGTACTTGTGTACGCAATTGTCTCTGCCATCATCGGATTGTTCAAGCGGCAACCGCACGTGCGCCTGAAGTTAGCCGAGGGCATTGCCCTTTCGCTGGAATTCAAAATCGGCGGCGAGTTGCTACGTACCGTGGTTGTGCGCGAATGGTCCGAGCTGCTGATACTCGGCGCAATCATCTTGCTGCGCGCGGCGTTGACGTTCCTTATACAATGGGAAATTCGTATAGAACGCAAAAACGGCAACATTTCCAACAAGCAATTGCACGACATTAAAACTCCGCTGACTCAGGACGCCGAGCCGCCAAAAGAAAAGGGGTTGTTTGGCAGAATGTTCAACAAAAAGTCCATAGACACCTCCGACAAAACGACCGACACTCGCCCAGATGACGACGCGTCGGCTTCGGAAAAAGAAAATTAGCCAAATACCGCAAACTTGTTCAATCATCAAATAAACAAACAAGCGTCACCTTTTGTGGGTGACGCTTGTTTTACTTTGTTGATGTTGGCAAGGTCAAATCCAGCGAAGCGTGCCAAAGCTGTAGGTTATTGAGTAAAACCGCGACACGTCTGCACCGCCGCCGTCTACCACCCTTGCGGAAACGGTGTTTGGCGCGGATTGCGCGTCCAATGCAAGCACACCCGTCACCGTAAACTGCACGCTGTGTCCTTCCAACAATGAACCGACGGAAACCCATGCCGCGTTGGGAACGTTGCCGCTCAAAGGCTCGCTGTCCTTGCGTTGCGAAACAGATATGCTCGTCACAGTCAACGGACGGGCGTAAACAGTTAAGGGCGTTCCCACAAAATCCACGCGGTTTGGGTCGTTTGCGTCGTCAAGTAAATTTTTGCCGTTGTCGTCCTTTACTGTAACAACACTGTTGTTGCGCAATGCCGACAGAGACAAAACGCCCACGTCTGTCAGGCTGCCCTTCAGTTCGACATCGATCCAAGACGCTTCTACTCCCGCCGGAACGCTGTCTACCAGCCAATCGTTTGCGCTGTACACAAGCGGCGTTCCGTCATAGTACTTGCTTACGGCATACACCCTGACGCGTATGGGTTGTTTTACGCGAATTTGTCCCCACTTCCCGCGCGGTTCGTAGTTGGCGGAAACATCTTTTCCGTCGGCGTCCACCACCGTGTAGGTTTGCTCGTTGTCGGCAAAAGCAATTTGATTGTTGCGATCCGTTATGTTTGTTACGCCCTTGGACGCAGCCGCCGTGACAGTGTGTCCTTGAAGTAAGCCTTCGTTGACGTTGGAAACGGGCAAAATGTCAAATTGCAAATGTTTTTTTGCCGTTCCGTCGTAAACAAACACCGCGTCTCCCGTTTGCACGTCGAAAACGCGCTTGGCAACGGTGAGCTTGCCGCAAATATAGTTGGGAAGATAGTTTGCGGAAACGTCTTTGCCGCTGTCGTCCGTCACGCCGAACCTGGCGGGTTTGTTGTCTACGCTGCCTGCGTTTACCGCGACCGTCCAATTGCCGAAGGTCGGAGTGTGCGTGGGCAAAAGTCCGCTTTGCACTTCCGCTTGCTCGTAAACGTGCCCCGTTCCGTCATAAACAAATTCCGCACTGCCCGTTACCACGTCGATACTGCGCGGAACGATCGTCAACGTGCCCGTTTGCCAAGTCATAACGTAGTGAACGGTCACATCGTTACCGTCCTCATCAAAAATTTTGTAGTCGGTAACAGCGTTTTGCGCTGTGCCGACATCGGTGATACATGCGGTTACAACGTTTTGCAAGGTGTGCCCTTCGAGCAAGCCGAAAGCCTCCGCGCTGTCGGTGGCGTGCGGTTGTCCGTCATAGGTCCACTGTTGCGAGCCTGTCCTGCCCAAAGCCGCAATGGGGTTGCATATAATGGTCTTGCTTTGCACCGAAACGCTGTAATTTGCCGTAACGTCCTTTCCCTGCTTGTCGGTAACTTTTACGGTTTGCTTGACGGGCGTTGCCACAACAGTGCCGTCGCGGTAATCCATTTCAAATTCCTCTACGCAAACGTTGTCTCCGAATTTCAAATTGTACGCCGCATATTGGGGAGTATCCTCAAAGCTAAGCTCGGAGTCCGTAACCTTTACCGTAAGGGGAGCGGGGACAATCTCAAAAGGCAACGTTTTGCCGAATTTGGACTTGCCTGCCAACCCGTGAGAGACGGCTCTCGCCTCGTACTTGCCAACGTGAACGGGCGCGTTTTCCGTCCAATTGCCGCCATTTGCGCGGTACTGCCAATGTACGTCGCCGAAAATAGCCTTTGCTTCGAATTGCAGCTTGTCACCGTAGGTAAAAGAAGATTGCCCGTTGCTGCCAACAACGTTGCCCACAACGCCCAACAACACCGACGCGGCAATCAGCAAAAGCAAAATTGCCAAAAACACATAGCGAAGCTTCCAAAGTGCCACTATGCGTTTGTTGCGACGTTCAAGTTTGTTTTTGTAATCTTGAAAAAACATAGCCACTCCTAAGTTAGCGTAAGAGTACCGAAAACCAACGTTATTGCGTAGTTTGCGGTAACATCCTCGCCTTTGCTGTTTTCTATGCGCACAGTAGCGACATTGGCGCATGTTCCGCGCTCCGTCAGAGCGGAAACAAACGTTACCTTCAACACATCGCCCTCCGCCAAACCTGTTTGATTGTAATCGTGGCAGACAAGAGCGTTGCCGTCAAATTGAGCTGTTGCGTTACAGGTTGTGACAATCAACTCCTTTTTTGTGAGCGTTAAAGCACCGTACTCGTAAGTTATTTGATATTTGTCCGAAACGTCGTTGCCCTCATCGTCCACCACAGTTACCGAAAAAACGTTTGCCGCAACGCTGACGACGTTGAGCTGCGTGTAGACGGCGACTATGCTGTGACCGCTTTGAAGCGTGCCGAAAACCTTTTGGTAATTCTCCGCCGAAAGAGGAATTCCGTCGTACTGCTTGGTCGCGCTGCCGCTACGCAATGTCAGCTGCTGCAAACCGCACATGTCGCATTTGCCGCCGACGTCAAAATTGTGTACACCCGTGGGCGATATCGTTTGCGTTTCTTCGGCGACATTGCATTGCACGCACACGCGATGTTCCAGCCCTTCTTCTACGCACGTTGCGGGATTCACGGGCAGCCATTCTCCTTCATACACGTGGACGCCCGTAGGCTCGGTCTCGCGCGGTTCGGAATAGCCGCATTTTTCACATACGTAAATTTCCCACCCCGAATTGACGCATGTTGCGGGAATGTAGGGTAAAATCTCCGTAAACAGGTGTTCGCAAGTAACGGCTTGCCAATTGAAGTCGTCGGGCAGCTCCTCCCAAGGCACGCTTTCCCATGGAAAATCCGTCGGCAACTCGCTCCAGGGTACGCTTTCCCACGGAATTTTGTCCCAAGGTAAGTCCTCGGGCAAGCTGTCCCATGGCATGTCGTCGGGAAGAACGTCCCATGGAATGGATTCCAATGGCAATTTGCTTGCAAGCTCGTCGGGAAGAACGTCCCATGGAACTTTTTCCCATGGGACTTGCTCCCAAGGAGTGTCCTCGGGCAAATCCTCCCAAGGAACTTGATCGTATGGAAAATCCTCGGGAAATTCTTTCCAAGGAATTCTGTTCCACGGAATATCGCTCGGCAAATCGAAACGAGGCTTTTCCGCCGCAGTTCCGCGCGCGTTGACAACGGCGTTTGCGGTGAGCAACCCCACCAACACCAACACCAGCACAACAAGCAATCCGAGAATATAGAAAATTGCCGATTTGCTCATAAACTACTCCGTCCTAACCCCGTCAAGATAGCGTTTGCACTGCACCATGGCATCGACGCCAAAAGTGCTGTCCAAAAATTGTTTGAGTTGCCCGATTTCGCTGTTAAAACGCGAAACGTCCTTGTATTCCAGCTTGCGAAGCACTTTTTTTGCAATGATGTCGTCCAATGCTTCCGTCTCGAAACCGCCGCACGCAACGTACACCGCCACGTAATCGCCAATCTGACGGCGAATACGGTTGCCGAACGTAAGTTGAAACTTTTGTATCAACCATTCGTCCAATGCCGCCATGTTTTTTTGATTTTCCTTAGACAGGGTGTAATTTTTACAAGCAAGCTGCACCATGTTTTCAAATTGTTCGAATCCCATAGAAACGGGCTGCGGTTCTTCCTCCGTTTGGAAGGGTTTAGCCTTGCCGCTCAACGAAACGATCATTGCGCGGTCATACACTTTGTCGGAAATGACATAAGCGGAGTCGTCGTTGTTGACAGTGCCCACAAACCACATATTCTGCGGCAGTCTGATACAGCCGTCGTTTATGCCTACGGGGTCGTTGTCCCACACGTCGGAAGTCACCTCGAGATTGCGAAGCTCGGGGTTGGGCAGCTCCAGCAACGACAAAAATTCCGCAAAATAGTACTCTATGCGAGCAATGTTCATTTCGTCGAGTACCGTAACGTAAATGCGGTTGCCGAAATTTGCTTCGTACAACTTGCGGAAAAGCGTTGTTTCGTTAAAGTGATGAGTAAATTCGTTGTAGTAACCCAACAAATCCGCGCGTTCCTTCCACATGGGCTGTACGGGAATTATGGTAGAGGAATTGCCTATAAATTCGCCAAACGCGTAAGCTAACGACGTTTTTCCCGCGCCGCTGATACCCTGCAAAATGAGTATGTGGGAAGTGCCCATTGACGCGACAAACTCTCTTACGTCCTGTTCGGAGAAGTACAGCTTAAGCTTGGCTGCCGCAAAATTGCGAAACAGCTTGCACAGCTCGTCAAGACTGTTTACCTCTTTGCCATCGGCAACGTACCCCCCCCCTTTGCTCATCGGCGCAAAACGACCGGACGAGGCGTAATTTTGACGGGCGACAAAATCCTTTCTCTCCGCCTCTATCGCTTGCTCCAATGCGTCGTCGTAGCGCAGTTTGAACTTGTCGACTCTATGTTTGCGCACCAACATAAACACAAAAAATGACAACAAAATTACGGGCAACACAATGCCCCAAAACATTATAAGTGCTCTGTTTGCGCCGTCGGAAATGTAGGCAAACATCGAGTCCAAAATCACGGAGAGCAACCCGCGCGAATCGAGATAAATCAGCACGGCAACGCCCGACCCTCCAACGAGAAGAAGGACGGAAAGCAAAATTATCCAAAATACATTGTGGTTGCGGCGTTTTTTCATTGCTTTTCTCCATTGCGCTTTTTACCGAAAAGCTGTTCTTTCAGTTGTTTGTTGGCTTGTTCGCGCAGCATTTTTTTTGTGCCCTTCCATTCGACGCCAACCAATTTGCCCAACGCTTCGTACTGACGTTCCAATTCCTCAAAGGAAGCGTCGCCGACGCCGTTTTGCGCCGTAAGCTGCGCCTGAATTTGCAAATTCTTCAGACTAAGTTCGTCAATCGTTTGTTGCAAAGCCTCCACCTGCTTGCCGTGTTCGTCCTGCTGACGTATCAAACGCTCGGCATATTGAGCAACAATCTCGGCGGATTTTTGCAACGTTTCTTCCTTGGATTGGGCGCAATTTTGGGCAGATTGCATTTCCGCTTCCGCCTGAGCCAAACGCGCATTGCACTCCGTCGCTGCGGCGTTAAGCTCCGAAAGCTCTTGCTCCAACTGTTTGTTGCGCCGTTCCAAAGCCAAGATGTATTCTTGCGGATTCTGCTCCTTAAGACGAGACAGCTTGTCGTTTTGCTCGTTTTGCAACTGTTGTTGAAACGTGTTTTCCAATCCCATTCCGTAAATTCGCTCGGCAAAAGCCATCAGCTCGCACAAAACAGGCAACTCGCTCAGCTCCACTTCCTTGTGCTGCCGTTCGATTTCAAAGCCCCGTTCCGAGTAGCCCATCAAAAAATCGTAGAGGGACAACGCGGCTTTGAAGTTGGTATCCATTTTGAGAACGTTGTTTTTTGTAACCACGTTTAGGGTGTCCTCTTTGGAAAGCTCCGTCATCAGCGGCGTTGCAAAATAGAAATCCACCGTTTTGTAAATTTTTTCCAATCGCTCCAAAATTTCTCCGCCCTGTACAAGCCCCTCGAGAAATCCTTCGTCGGTAAGTTGTATATTAACTTTCAGCTTGCGATTGTCGGAATCCACCGCGTAAATGGCGTCAATACTGCCGTGAAAACTGCCAAGCGCATTGGAAATTGCCGTATAGCGCGCGGAAACAAAGTCCTTTACCGTTACAAGCAGACGGTACAAAAATCTGTTTTCGTAGGTGGCGTAGTCGTTGAGACGTTCCACCGTGTAGAGCTTGTCGGGCAAAATGTCCTCGCCCTGCTGTTCGCGCGTGATGAGTTCGCTGTGGCGCGCAAGGTGCTGTACCGACTCCTTGGAAACGCGTTTTACTTTTTCGATGGGCAAGATTTCTCCGTTTACGCGAATAAAACGACGCTCCTCGTCTATAGCCTTGCCGACAAAGCTCATGCCGCGCTCGATGGCGTCTACCCACTTTTCGTCCACCTTGCAACTGAGATAGTTCACTTCGGCACAAATTTTGCCTTTTCCCGCGTCGGCATTTTGCATTTGACGCAGCAATTTGTAAAGTTCGATATTGGTCATACTCACCTACCCGTTGCGCGACAAGGTTTGCACATAACCGACGCAACGCGGCATGCTACCCTCTCCGAACAGCTCTTCAACAAAGGACACAAGCTCCTGAGCGTCCTTTTTGCGATGTGCCAAATTCTGCATTTCCAATTTGCGAAGCACTTTTTTGACAAGCACGTCGTCCATTGCCGTCAGTTCGTCGCCGCCGCATGCCACAAACAAAGGTAAAAACCTGTAAATCTGGTTCATAACGCGGTTTCCAAAGAACACGCGGAAATGCTCCTGTAAGTATTCGTCCAACTTGACAAGACGCGCGGCGTTCTCTTCGGAGACGGAACTGTTTGCCAACACATCGTTTACCTTGGAAACAAAGCCCTGCGCGCTGACGGACATCGTGCGGTAGTTTTCAACCTCAAAAGGCTCGGCTTTGCGATCCAACTCTATGACCATTGTGCGGTCGTACACCTTGTCGGAAATGGCAAAGGTACTGTCGTCATTGTTTGCCGTGCCCAAAAACCACATGTTTTCCGGCAGCTTTATACTACCGTTTTTAAGATCGACGGGATCGTTTGCCCACTTGTCCGAAACGATTTCCAAGTATCTCAAATCGGGATTTGGTATCTCCATCAAGGACAAAAACTCGGCAAAGTAGTACTCTACGCGCGCAATGTTCAACTCGTCCAAAATTGTAATGTACATGTCGGCGTTTTTGTTCGCCTCGTACATTTTGCACAGCAGCGGCGTTTCGTTAAAACGTTTTGTAAACTCGTTGTAGTAACCGAGCAAATCGGAACGTTCTTTCCACATCGGCTGTACGGGTATGACGGTGGAAGGATTGCCCAAAAACTGTCCGAAAGCAAATGCCAACGACGTTTTCCCCGTGCCCGACATGCCCTGCAAAATGATAAGACGACTTACCGCCATGCCCGCAACAAAGGCGCGAATGGTGTTTTGGTCGTAGTACAAACCCAACTTGCCTGCGGCATAATTGCGAAATTCGTCGCACAACTGCTTGAGCGTAAAGTCCTCCTCAAACTGTCGCGGCTGCGCATTTTTTGCCTGTTCGTCGATGGCAACAAGCATTTCAAAACGAGAATTGTTGACGCCAAACTGACTTTCCGCTTTTTCTGCGCTGTTTTGGAGTCGACTCACCGTCCCCTTCAACCTTCGCTCGTTTATCATTGCGGCAACAACAATCAGTCCCATCAAAACCACCATTACCGCCATGTAGGCAATGACAAATGTGGGACTTTTGATCAAATTCCATATTTCGCTCAAAGTTATACTTACTGCTAAATTTTTCATATTCTCACTTGTTAAAATTGTTTTCAAAGTTTTGCAAGTTTCGTCTGCGTAAACCAAACCACATCAGTAACGCAACAAAGTACACAATGGGAATGAGTACAAATGTTCCCGTACCCACAACAAACATAATTCGCTCTACCGCGTCTTTGCTTCCAAATGCAAGCAACACGTAACTAAGCACAAAAACCGACAGCAATGCCGCCGAGACAACAGGTAAAATGGTGCGGCGGTGTTTCCATACGCTTTTCCACAAAATTCCGCATATAACCGCAGAGGCAAAAAGCTCCACACCCACGCCCAACAAAATCAGCCTTTTGGCAGCTTCAAGAGAAACCTCGTGCAACAAAACGTAGTCAAGTAACAGCGTCAAAATTGTCGCTCCCAAAATTGCTCCGACGCCCAACACCGCCAATTGCACAATCCAAAACAGCCTATCTTTGTTGACGGCGCGGCGTTCCGATGCTTCGACGGAAGCGCGCACCAACGTAAACTTATACTTACACAAAACCGCTCCGACGACAAAGCCCGTCGCCGCCAATCCGACTGCCAAACAGACAAACCACCCATGAAAATTGCCGTCCGAAACGTAGGCATAGGGAAAACCCGCCTTGCTTTGAGTAACAAAAGCGTCCATCGTCCAGCAAAACACCATAACGTCCAAAGAAACGCATAACACAAAAAACGCCAGACGCGCAAGCACTCCGCCAAAGTTTTTTGCACCGCTTTGGACCGACTTAAACGCGAGAAGCGACATAAAAGAGAGTGTTAAACTGACACCCAGCCCCAAAATGAGCCACATCACCCAATACAACATAAAAGATCGGACAAAATTTTACATTTCGCTACTACTATTTTACATATTTATCCAATATATGTCAATAAATATCGGTGAAAAACATATAACGAAAGAACAATCGGCTGAAAAACAGTGTGATTAAAACCGCATAAAAGGGCAAAAATGCCTATATGGGGTAGAAAAATTACAAAAAAAACGCAACAAATTGTTGCGCTTTTTGATTTACTGAAATCTTCCGGGTCTGCCGCCTCCGCCGCCGGGTCCATCCGGTGGGATGTCGCTCGGTCTGCCGCCGAACGATCCTCTTATGCCGCTGGACGTTACTTTTGACGACAGCTTGATGTCGACAAGTTTGTTGCCGTTGACATAAACAGAGTAGGTCGAATTCTTTGTAAGAGCGGAAGAACTGAAAATTACGGTTTTGCTGTTCTTCTTGGCGGTCACTTCCAACAGAGTGTTGCCATTGCTGTCCCGAACGGAAACAACGCCGCCCGCTGCAATGGTGCTTGAAGAACCGTAAGCAAGAACATATTGAGAAGAACTGTCTACGGGCAGCTCCGTCATTCCGTCAGACGCCAACACAAACAGCGTTCCGCCGTTTACGTAAATACCCGTTTCGCTGTCCAGACCGCCGTCCCCGTTGGACGTAGGACCGTACACCACCGTTTTACCGCCCGTAATTTCCACGCTGCCGTTGCTGTCGATACCGTCGCCATCGGCATTGACGGTTACGTCGCCGCCGCTTATAAGAATGTGTTCCTTGACGGAGGCGTCGTCGCTTGCGGCGTTTATGCCGTCGTCGGAAGAGGTCAAATCGATGTTGCCGCCGCTGATTTCCACGTAGCCGCCTTCCAAGCCCTCGTAGCTTTGACTTACGGTTACAGTACCGCCTGTAATCTTGGCAAGGACGTCTGCGGTCAATCCGTCGTCAAGGGTGCGCACGGTGATGCTTCCGCCGTTCACAATCAGCGTGCCGCTGTTGGCGTGAATGGCGTCGTCGGTGGAATTTATGTCGATTGTGCCGCTATCTATTACAATGCAGTACTCTCCCTTGGTTACGGTGATTTCCCGATCTTCGTTGTTTGGGTCCGGGTACTCGATTTCTCCCGCTTTGACGCCCTTACACCCCTGCTTCAATGCGTACATTGTACCACTGCTTCTGTAGTCGCTTGCAACCTTTTGGTAGGTGTTACCGACTCGAATGTAGCGAAAGTCGTCTGTAGACAAATCGTATTTTTCTCTGTTTTCCGCCGTGTTTTCCACAAACTCGCCGTTGGTCGTGATGTTGTAAGTTCCGCCCTCGATGTACACAACAGTATCTGCCTGAATACCGTCGCCGCTGACGTTGCAATTGTAGTTGACGTTGTTCAGCGCAACAAACCCTTCCTCGGTGGTAAACGCTTGCGTTTCGTCGTCGCACTCGGCATTCAGTCCGTCCTTGCCCGCCTCGGAAATGTTTACCGTACAATTTTGAGCGGAAATGCTCAGTGCGGAAATGGCATGGTTTGCCGCGGACAAACTGAGTTTGGCGTCAACAATGCGCAACGCTTTGGAAGCCTTTACGGCATTTTTTCCCGTGCAGTTGACGGAAAGCGTGCCGCTACCGTTTATGTCTAAACTGCCCTTGACGTGAATGGCATTGCCGCTGCTGCACGTAACGGTGTTGATTGTGTCCTGCACAACGGTAATTGTCAATTGAGTCTTTTTGTAGTCCTCGCCCTCTTCCGACGTGCCGTAAGTCAAGCTTGTAAAGCTTGCCCCATTCAAAAACAAGTGCAATTGCAGCTTGTCTGCGCCTATCGTCAGTTTGCCATAGCTGCCTTCCAACGTGTAAGAGCCGCTTTCCGCAAAGGTGTAATCGCCGCCGCCGGAAACAACCGTGGATTGCTCGTCGTTTACGTCCTGCGACAGTTCGTCCAAATCGAAATTGTCCCCCACCTTGTCTACGGCGTCGTCTACCTTGGATGTATCCACGGGCGTACTCATCACTATGTTGTCCGATTTGTCACAGGCGGACAAAACAAGCGTGAGCGCAAACAAAGCTGCCATAACAACAAACAAAATTCTGATTTTTTTCACATTTGACCTCAATCAAAAAAACACGACAAGCCGCAAAACCTGTCGTGCAATTGCAAAATGTTTGGTTTTAGCTGTTCTATGCTCCGATTATACACCAAAACGCCTGAAAAAACAATCCATATTTGCAAACTTTATGCCCAAAAAGCAATTTAGTTTGTTCCGAAGCTCTGTTTTACCACCGAAACGTAAGGCGTGGGATTGTAAAAATATTCGCTGGAAATAACTCCTCCGCCCGTTATGTTGCCGAACATTTCACCCCAACCGCCTTGGTAGTTGAGGTACTCCTGAAAATCGTTGTAGTGATTGTAGGTATAGAACACATACCTTTCGCTTGGAGAAAGCGCATTGTTTCTACTGTCGTAGCGCGCGTAAACTATTCGCGCTGCGCCGCGCGTGATAGTTGAGCCGTCATTGTAGAGCTCGCAAGGGAAGCTCAGATCGCAATCTGTGCCCGTTGTCCCGATATCTATTTCATAGTAGGACAAACTTCCCCCGCCGCCATTGATGTCGGGAAGTACAGGCTCGTAAGGATAACGGCTTGTATCTCCTTTGAAATAGCTGTTGTTGAGACGCAGATACTTGCCCCAAGCGTTTGTTTGAGGACTTCCGCTCTTGTCCGTTGTGTAATTGGCGGGAATGTTCCCCCAAGCGTAGACGTAAGCGGCAACTTCCTCCAAGGTGACGTACGCGCCACATTTGTAAATTGTGTTGACGACGTTACCGTTGTAATCCACCACCTTGTAACTGTTGCCGTTGTCCGCAAAATTCTCGTCTATGTTGCGCACAAATTTACCGCCGCTTGTGGGACGATTTGCCGCAATTGTCGGCGCTTGGTACTGCTCGTCAATACTGCCGCTCATCAAGTGGTGCTTGGTTCGCCAATAACTGTCCTCAAGATCTTTTGCAGGTTGGTAATTGTCGTAAAATCCGCTTGCCCCAATGTTGGTATAGGGATCGTAGCGTATTATTTGCACAGTGACGGGGTTGGAAAAGTTCTGACCTATCCTTGCGACTATAGTTACCAAACCCTCGTCCAACGGCAAAACGGAGCGTTGCGTTTGCGCCGTTCCCACAAGACTTGCAACGTCCTTGCCGCTTGTAATTTCAAATATAAGTCTGTTCGCATATTCCGACGGCGTGACCGTTGCGTACACAAAGGTGTTGTCGGAGTATTCGATCAGATTTCTGTTGGTTTTTAACGTTATTTTCACCCCGTCGGCGGCGCTATAACACTGGACGACGGTGACATTGACTTCGTTGTGGAATTTCATTCCGCAAAGATTTTCACTTTCTTCGTAGGAAGAACAAAACAAATAGCCGTAAACCGTCACAACGTCGTCGGTATAAATCGGATCTACGTCATCGTTCAGCACTGCGTCGTAAACGGTAAAAACATGCTCGCCGTCCGTGATGACGAAGCAAACCCCGTCGTCGCCTTCGGTGACGTCGCCGCTAATTGTGCCCTCAACATAGACGGGCGCGGCAGAAAATTCGTCGTTTTCCAACAACGCAGCCAATCGGTATGCCTCGCTTACGGAGTAGGGGTGTTCGCGCGTCCCATCCTGCGGCAGCACTTCGACAGTCAATTTTTCGGTCAAATCGTCGTAGCTTACGGTAACTTCGGAATTGCCCTGCAGTAGCTCGCCCGAAAGTAAGTAGTCGCCGTCGCGCAATGGGTGCTGTTCGTCTTTTTCGTCTACATATATCACTTCGAGATAGGGCTTGAGACTGTCAAGCGAATCCCCTTGAAATACCTTGTGGCTTTCGTCAAATTTCACGTCGAGGCGTCTCTCGCTCGGTTCGACGTCATCGCACGCTGCAAGCAGCAACGAAAAAAGCAGCACCGTTGCAAACAAAAATATGATCGGTAAATGTCGCTTGTTTAACATAAATCGCTCCTGTTTTAAGAAGTATACCACAAATTGTTTTTCAAAGCAACAAACAAGTCCCAAACATACCGCTTTGCGCAGCGTAAAACCGAAAAGGCATTTCTTGTAACCAAGTAAAAAAGCATACATTGTAACAAAAAGGGCTGTGGCTATCGTACTAATCTCATAAACGATAAAAAAGCGAAGAATTACAAAAATAACGACTTGGAGGTAACATCTTCAAGTCGTTTTTGATGTCATTCGATATAAAAAACTTTAACAAGCCACTCTTTTTTAATTTATTTTGATGGTCAGGATTTTTGATAACCGCACTCGCACACGCCGTTTTCGTCAAAGTTATGCGCTTGGTAATTGGTGGCTTCATCATTCCATTGACAAGCAGCTTCTCCGGATTTGTAGCTGCACTTGTGCCAATGGTATTCCTCGTTATACGCCCAAACAAGGTTGTGCGCCTCGCCCTCGCTGTTTTTTACCTCGTCATCAGGACAAACAAGAAAGTGAACCTCATCGTTGTAATGGCACTCCACAAACCTGTGCGAATGTTTGGTGCATATAAGCGTTATCGACAATGCCAACACAACGGCTAATGCAATTGCAATGCCCGCAATCAACCATTTTAATTTGCCAAGAGTCATAGCGACACCTCCCAACACCAACCTTTTGTCTCTAACGCAAAGTCGGCACAACAAAATTACATTTTTAACTTATGAATTATTATACTCCTGTCAAATTTAAATGTTAATACTCTTTTTTACAACAAAAATGACACTACCTACCGTAACGTCAAATATGTTTTTTATATGTCCGATTTGCGTCGATTGTGTTCCTTGCATAGCATTTGACAATTTTCCGCAGAAGTTTTGCCACCGTCGATCCAGGGAGTTATGTGATCGGCTTCCATTTCTTCAATGGAATAGTGAACGTCGGGTCGTCCTTCGCGCGCGCAATAAGGACAAATGCCCTGTTGCTTTTCGTAGGCTTGACGCTTTTGGCTTTCGGTAAAAGCGCGAATGTTAAGGTATTTTTCTTTGTGGGTCAACACATAAAAATATATGCCCTTTTTGTTGCTTACATCGTCGTCCAACATCAATTGTGTAATTTCGTTTTCAAGCTTGCTCGTATCAAAAGTGCAAGCGTTAAATTCGTCATACAATTCGCCCCAATTTACGCCTTTCATTTCTTTACGATAATGGGGAAATGTTATTTTTACCCAATCTACTACATTTTTGAAATAAGTCCACAGTTCATTGGCGTTTGGCATGTGTTGATGGGCAGCCATATAATCCTCAATACGTCCCTTGCTTATCCATTTAAGGGCGGTTTCCAACAGTTCTTGTCTTATGGGAGAACCTACAACATAGTCTTTTGCGTGTGAGTACGCAGCACAATTGGATTTGCTGAACACAGACTTGGCGTGAGTAAGCCACGGTCCCGTATAAGTGGCGTTGCGTAACTCTTGGTCGGTAAGCTTTTCGCCTGCAATGTTGATTATGCGAAACCAATCCAGCTTTTCCTTGTCATTGCCCTCGCAAAAATAAACTAACACCCTGTAGTCGAGAAAGCGCCTTTTTTCCGTTTCCGTCAGGTTGACAAACATTCTGTTCTCCACCGAAAAATCGTTGTTGAAATATTGACAAAAACTGACTGTACGTTGTTGACCGTCCATAACCTCGTATGTTCCATCGTCGTTTTTTACCCAATACATAACGTTAAGAGGAAAACCTTTCATAATAGTATCGATTACGGCATTGCGTTTGGTTTCGTCGTAGACAAATTCTCGCTGATACTTGGGGCGTATATTGAGTTTGCCGCCGTACCCCACCACACCTTCTTCGGCATTGTCTACATAGCCGGTGCAGATTTCTTCGATTTTTATTTCGTGTAACTCAATTTTCATGTGACGTTCTCCTTATTATAATTCTTCGATACATCGCTTTACCATTTAAGTCCGGACCTCGACCTCTCCATGCCACCCTATGATCATCCAGACCAAGAATTTCAAATTGTTCGGGGTTATACTTTGCAAGAAATGTTATCGGAACACCCATAAGCCCATTACATACGGAATTTAATGAACAATCTCTTGTATTTTCTTCTTCCTGCGACAATTGCTTGGGCAACTCCACTCGACTCACTCCACAAGCCTGCCGAGAAACCTTTTCCTTCACTTTCGGTTGCTCCGATAAGTTCAAATTGGTCGGGGTTATATTTGTCGATAAAGGTGATTGGTACACCAATGACTCCGTTACACCTTGCGACGAATGATGATTCTGAAATATGGAGTAATTCGGGTCTGTCTGTCTGTCTGTCTGTCTGTCTGTCTGTCTGTCTGTCTGTCTGTGAGATGTTAGTTTGTTCGATTGTATATGTCAAGTCTTTTTCATCATTTCCTTTTCGAAATTTTCTCAATTCAAATTGTTCCGGGTTATATTTCTCCAAAAATGTTATTGGTACACCCATCTCTCCGCTACAGTTCGATGTTGGAAAATAATCGCATGGGATATCGGCGACTTTATCCACGTTTATTGCATCATAATTGTCGTATTTAGGGTATTCTTCCGGCGAATATTTTTTATATAATATCAGGCTTTCATGCCTCTTTTTTATATCAAGGTTAGTAAACCAACATATATTACCAAACTTGGCATATTTAACACCATTTTTTATAAAGGTATTGTTACGTTCAAAAGACATCGGAACTTGGAATTCCTGCGCTCCGCTATTATACCCCAACCACAGTTTGTTATGTTGAATAAGTGGGAATATTTCTTTATACGTTATAGCATTTTGGTTGCCGATTATTAAAAATTTCTTCTCATTATGCACAAGCTGTGCAACATATTCTCTGAAAAGCGAAAAAGGCGGGTTTGTACACACAATATCCGCTTGTTTGAGCAGCTCGACACACTCTGCCGAGCGAAAATCTCCGTTGCCTTGCAGTAATGTAAGGCTGTTGCTTTTGTTGAGCAACAAGTGGCGCACGTCTGTCAAATCGATTGCACCATCATTGTTGTAGTCGGCAACCTCGTTTATCTCGATTTTGTAGGCATGACGCACCATGTTGGAAAATCGCTTGGGTGCTACCTCATCAAAAATGGATTGCTGCTCGAACGCAATGGGAGAGGAATCATAGCAAGTAGCAACAAGCTTTTTCAATCCAAGGTAATTAAAATTCATTGCAAAATATTTTACAAAATTGCTTTCGAACGGGTCATCACAATTGCAAAACACAACTTTGTCCCTAAAATGCTCCTTGTAGTGCCTGAGTTCTTGCTCTATATCGACAAGTTGCGTGTAGAATTCATCGTTCTTTTCTCTGCTTGCCCTTTGTAAGCTTGAATTTGCCATTTTTCACCTCTTTTCAATTACAGCAACGGACTTTTTTTGATAGCGGTTTGCTATCAAACAGAATAATTATATAGCAAACGGCTATAATTGTCAATAAGAGGTTCGGTATGAAAATATTTCAAGACAGATTGCGAGAACTAAGAATCCAAAGCAAAATGACCCAGCGCGAAATAGCCATATATTTGGGAATTGCACAACCGTCCTACATACGTTACGAAAACGGAAAATCCGAACCGACGTTGGAATGTTTGGTAAAAATTGCAAATCTGTACGATGTATCCGTAGATTATCTGTTGGGTAGATCAAATTACTAAAGGGAGCTTTCAAAAGAAATTGAACGCTCCCTTTTTGCTGCAAACAAAAAATACTCTACAACTAATTATACACATCAACCATAATTGCCACTGAGCATGAGAAATGTTTTTCAAAAAAATAAAATTTTTGCAATTTCGCTTGTTTTGACAACACTTTCTTTGTTATCTTCTTCCGCTACTGCAGTTTTTTTGGGAGGGGGTATATGAAAATGGATACATTTATTCTTTGGCTTTTATAACGTTCGTTGGCTTTATATGTCTCAATCGCAGCATGGGTACAAGAAAGGACGCCGTCATTATTATACACGCCAATATGCAGTTCTGCAAAATGTACTTCCACTTGACGACAAGGAAGGATACGTTCATCACCATTGCGTTTTTGGCAAGCTCGTTTAGCGACAACACCAGCACCTTGTTGGCAAGCCCGATGAACACAAACGAGCCTATTATATATAACACCACCATAGCAAGTCCTGCAACAAGCACCTGAAAACCGAAAATTACAATAAGGTCTATATCTCTGGCTCCCAACGCCTTCATTATACCTATGTCCCGCATCTTGTCTCTGATGTTTTTAAGTTCGAACTGTACCATAAGGAGCAGGAGCGTCGCGCACAAAACAACAAAAATGATGACAAAGAAACTGCTGAATACCTTTACCGCCTTGGTCATGGTCGTAACGGAGCTGCCGATCACCGAGTTGGGTATGTAGCCCATTTGACTTGCAGTATTTACGAGTAGCTCTTCCTGTTCGGCGTTGTCAAAGTAGTAGCCGAGAGTAAACAACTCCGCGCGTTGAAGCTCTTCAAAAATTTCCGCGGACAAAAAGCAATTCCCTGCTCCTACCAAGCGAACAATTGTTACCGTTTTCTCGTATTTTTTGACAGAGCGCGCCTCATCGCAATTCATATAGTAGCACAAATTGACAATATGGGGTTGAAAATCTTGAAGATTTTGCGGCGTGTAGTTCGTGTCGAACAATTTGTTGTATGCGTCGTAGCCCATCATGATTTCATCGTTGTTCAATGTGCGCTTGCCGTTGTACATTATCTCATCGGAAAAATAATTGTTTGGAAATTCATAGGTAATTCCGTCTTTTTCAAACACACTCCCTGCGCCACTAATATGTTGTCTGTCTTTGAGTTTTAGTGCGTCATTTACAAAATTTTCGTTGAACGTGTAGGCAACGTTAAGATACTGCGTCAATTCGTCAAAAAAGGCAAGTCCCTCATCGCTCTCGGCTAAACGGCGTAACTCATCCTTTGAAGTTGTCGGATTGGTGAGCTTTTTAATGAGGTTTTTGTAGCGTTCCTTATAGCCGGTGTTAATGATGCCATTGACATAACCATAACTGTGAATTGAGCCCCATTTTATTTCCTTCAAAAGGTCGTTGTAGTCAAATTTTTGGCTTGCAAAGTTGGTGATAACCGCGTCTGCAAGGTAATCGGTGATGAACACGCCGTCGTCACGTTGCACATCCGCCTTTGCGACAAACTCCAACTTACCAAACTTACTTTTGACAAATTCCTCGTCGGTGATGAGCAAGCCTGCAGTTTCTCTGACATTGTACGGATTGAAGCTGTAACTTACCCGTTTTTGCTCGCGACTCGCTTGTTTAGAAGAATTATATATAGGGTAATTGATGAGTGGGTACACCTTGCCTTCGTAGCCGGCGTCGTAAAATTTTTGCAGATCGTTTACCTCTACGTCCACCCTGCGCGTGGCATCCAAGCTCTCGTAGGTGCTGTTGTCGTCCTTGATGAACGAATTGCAACTCAAATTGTGCTTTGCCATTTCCGAAGATATAACCTCGCCGCCGTTGAAGTTCATGATGAGCTGACTTAGCCCCAAAACGACCAACACTGCGGCAAAGATTACAGAATATAC
>CANRHN010000021.1 GCA_947630425.1 uncultured Clostridia bacterium
TTGCCGTTGTTGAAAAAGAAGTTGGAACACGACTACAAAAACGTGGTGTATATGTGTTTTGACGGAATGGGCGTAAATCCTTTGGAGTGCAATCTGCCGACAACAGATTTTTTGCGGCAGCATATCGAGCAGACGTTGACGTCAACCTTTCCGTCCACAACGACAAACGCAACGACAAGTCTGTGTACAAACAAGCTGCCTCTCGAACACGGTTGGTTAGGCTGGAGCTTGCATTTTGACGAGATCGGGCGCAATGTTGACATCTACCTTAACAGAGATTCGCAAACGGGCGAGGAAGTGGTGTTTGACAATCATTTGTTTGACGACGGCGATTGCTACTTTTACCACGCCGCGCGCACGGACTATCAAATAAACACTGTGTTTCCCAAGTATGTCAATTGTAGACGGGAACAAAACGTCGAAATTTCCACAGTGGAGGAGTGTTTTGCCGCCGTCCGCGACCTTTGCTTGAGCGAAGGAAAACACTTTGTCTACGCTTACTGCCCCGACCCCGACCGCACGATGCACGAGTTTGGAGTGACTTGTGAGGAAACAAAAACCGTTTTAAACAACATTTCAAACGGATTGGCGCAGCTTGCCAAAGAGCTTGACAACACGCTTTTGATTGTTTCCGCCGACCACGGGCAGGTGGACGTGACCGGTTACATTGATTGGAGCAAGGAACAGGAACTGAACGATATGTTGGAGTGTCCGCCCTATCTCGACAGTCGTTCGCCCTGTTTTAGGGTCAAAAAGGGTATGAAACGCAAGTTTGCCAAACGTTTCCGCGCCAAATACGGCAAGGATTTTGTGCTGTTTCCCACAAAGTACCTTGTAAAACACAACTACTTCGGTGACCGAGGCAGCTACGGTTATCTTCTCGGCGACTTTGTTGCCAGCGGCACATACACTAACAAAATGCTCATTTTGCCGAAGGAAGACGCTCATTACCACAAGGGACATCACACTGCGTTGACGCTGGAAATGCTTGTCCCCATGATTTTGGTAGACACCAATGAACAGTGTTGATGAATGTTTTTTTTGAGGTCGGTTATGCCGACCTTTTTGTTTGTTGAAAGCGTCGGAAGCCCCCTCAAGGGCGAGACCTGAAAAGCGGAAGTGTTGAAAAACGCTTCGTTACATAAGACTATTGCCAATTGTCTCGTACCATAAAAAGATGGTTTTATAATACAATCTTTAGGAATTTCAAGTCAACCACTACAGAATTTGCTGATTTATAAAATACTATTTGTGACATAATATGCTTAAAACCCGCTTTTGCATAATATTTTGATTTTTCTACACAATATAGTCGATGATAGTGGTAACTGCAACGCTGTTGTTTTTGTTGCTTGTGTTTGCGCCTATCTATATCAAGGCAGACGTCACCTTGCATGTAAAAAAAGCGGCTGTCGAAGTAAAATTGAAGGCGGGCTCAATTGGAATTTTCAATGAAAAAATTCGCCTTGCAGGCAAAGCTTTGGCTTGCGAGGGAACGGTAACTACGGACGTAGATTTGAAATCCATTGACAAAAAAAGCAGTATGGACTTGTTGAAATGTATCACGGTGGAAAAGATTCGACTGTCTTTTTACAACCGATTGAGCGATTTGTCGCCGAAAATTTTTGTTTTTCAAAACATACTTTTGGCGATTGGAACGACAACGGCGTGCAATCTGTTTCACTGCCAACTGTATTCGGAAAGTATCGGAACATTTGCCGAAGGCGGTGTTCGCGTACGGGCATTGATAAATTTCAGCGTTGCGGAACTATCATTTTGTTTGTTGAAACAAGGAGTGCGAAAATGGAAAACACACAAATCAGAGAAATAGTGGAAACGGCTGTTTCCAATCTCAGCAAAATTGCCGAGGTAAACACAATTATCGGACAACCGCTTGTGACAATGGACGGCACAACGATTTTGCCCGTGTCGCAGGTCACTTTTGCGTTTATGGCGGGCGGCGGCGAGTACGGTAACAAAGCGGCAAAACGCGGTTTCGGCAGGGACGGCGCAGATTCCAACTTTGCCGGAGGTTCGGGCGGCGGCGCAACGCTCACGCCCGTATGTTTTTTGGTGGTCAGCGACGGCTCGGTAAAGGTGATAGAAGCGGACAAAACCAACACCATAGAAAAAATATTTGACGTGGCAAAGGACGTAGTAAACACGTTCAAGGCATAGTTATGAAACGTTTGTTGTTCTATGTTACTGTTGTAGCCGCAATGTGTATCTGTCTCGGACTTGCGGCAATGGCGACGTTTGCTCACGCCGAAAGTTTTTCGACGTCGGCGCAAGCCGCTGTTGTTATGGAGCAAAGCTCGCAACGCGTGTTGTTCGAGAAAAATTCCGATATGCACCTGCCAATGGCAAGCACGACCAAAATCGTAACGGCGTTGACGGTGCTTGAACACGCTCGCTTGGACGAAGTGGTCTGCATTCCCAAGGAAGCGGTAGGCGTGGAAGGTTCGTCCATATACTTGCGAGAAGGAGAACACCTTACCGTAAGAGAGCTTTTGCTGGGATTGATGCTCCGAAGCGGCAACGACAGTGCGGTCGCGCTTGCATTGCACGTTGGCGGCAGCGTGGAAGCCTTTGCCGATTTGATGAACGAAACCGCCCGAAAAGTCGGTTGCAAGGACAGCAATTTTGTCAATCCTCACGGACTGCACGCCCCCGACCACTATACTTCGGCGCACGATCTTGCGCTTTTGACATGCACCGCGCTCAACAATGCGGATTTTCGCGAAATAGTTTCTACCAAAACGGCGAAAATTTCCAACGAAGGAATGAGTTACGACCGCATTCTTGTCAACAAAAACAAGCTTCTAAACAGCTACCTCGGCGCGGACGGGGTAAAAACGGGCTACACAAAAAAGGCGGGACGTTGTTTTGTGGGCAGCGCGACAAGAAACGGAATGCAGGTGGTTGTGGTGGTGCTGAATTGCGGTCCGATGTTCGAGGAAACGGCGTCCCTGTTGAATGAGGCGTTTGATGCCTATCGGTTGGAAACGGCAGTGCCCCAAAACAAAATTTGCGCAGTAAGGCGCAATGGCAAAAAGGAAACCTACTTTTGCTGTCCCGACCGTATAGCTTACCCGTTGAAGGCGGGCGAACAACTGACCGTAGAAATAGACGAACAAGCGTTGACGATAAAGGTTTTGCTGAACGGAAACGTTGTGTCGCAACGCAACTTGGAACCGACAAATTAAATTTCGGCAAATAATGTCGGCGCGAGATGGGCTGTCCTGTTAAAATTTTATTCAAAATGACGTCAAAAACGGCTTGAAAAGCCTAATTTCAAGTCTTTTTTTCGTATGCTTACTCTTTTTTATTTGTTTATTCGGAAAGTTCAACTTCCTACTTATGTACTCAAAGCGCGTTGCCAACGCATATTTTTGCGGCAAAGCTCCTTGCGCACCGAACAAGAGTTTTTCGCTTGCAGTTGTTCGGCAAATGCACCAAATTTTACGGCGAACATTTTTACTCTTTGCACGCTTGCCGTTCGCTTTTTTTGAGCAGTCGAGTACAATGTGGCTAATTTCAAGGAGTTTTGTTCGGCAAAACGGGCAATTTGCCCTTTAATGCTTGATTTTTTGAAGAGAAAAATGTAATATATATTTGATATAATGCAAAATGTTTGCTTTTTCGGTTGTGCGGTTTGTCAAACAAAAAAGCAATGCGGAGTTTTATGACAAGACTGAACAAATTTTTGGCAGATAGCGGCGTGGGCAGCAGGCGCGAGTGCGATCGTCTGATTGCCGACGGTGTTGTAAAGGTCAACGGAAAGGTTGCCGTCCTCGGAACGACGGTGGAAGAAGGCGACCGCGTTACGGTAAACGACAAGCGTATCGGCGACAAACAAAAAAAGTACTACTTGCTGTTGCACAAGCCCAAGGGCTACGTCACAACCGTCAAGGACGAGTTGGGACGAAAAACGGTCATGGATCTTGTGCATGTCAAGGCGCGCCTTTACCCCGTCGGACGGTTGGACTACGACACGGAAGGCTTGTTGATACTTACCAACGACGGAGAGCTTGCCAACAGGCTCACGCATCCGCGCAACGAAATAAACAAAACTTACATTGCCCGAATTTCCGGAACTTTGACGGAGGCGGAACGTATCAGGTTGGAAAAAGGCGTTACGATAGATGGCGTTCAAACTGCGCCTGCCCGCGTTCGTATTCTCAAACAGGACCAACATCACACCAGATGCGAAGTGACCATTCATGAAGGGCGCAACCATCAGGTCAAAAAAATGTTTGAAGCGGTGGGCAAGGAAGTGGAGTTTCTCAAGCGCGTGGCTGTGGGCGACTTGCGCCTCGGCGGATTGAAGCGCGGCGAAACCAGATTTTTGACGGAAAACGAAGTGGAGTATTTGAAAAATCTTTGATGAACATTCTTTTGACGAACGACGACGGATATTACAGCAGCGGCTTACAAATTTTGTGCGCAGAGCTTTCGCGAATGGGACACGACGTGTACGTCGTAGCTCCCGACGGGCAACGCTCGGGGTTTTCGCATGCAATGAACTACAACAAAAACCTCACTTTTCGCAAGCTCGTCGCCTACTGCGACGCAAAGGAAGCGTACGTTTGCTCGGGCACTCCCGCGGACTGCGTGCGTGTTGCCAAGCTCAAGTTGGGCGTCAAGTTCGATTTGCTTGTTGCCGGACCAAACAACGGCGCAAATTTCGGCAGGGCGTTGCTTTGCTCGGGTACGGTAGGCGCGGCGGAAGAAGGCACGCTGTGCGGAATAAAGAGTATCGCCCTTTCCCGTCTTGAAAGGGGCGGCGCATTCTTTTCTACGGTCAGCTACCTGACAAACAATCTTGACACTCTTGTTGACGCCATTGCGCCCAATGTTATGCTCAACGTAAACGTTCCCAATTTGCCCGCAGCGGAATTTAAGGGCGTGCGCGTGTGCGAACACAGCGTCACTTTGCCCGCTTTTGCAGATTCTTGCGAGACGGTAGACGAAAACACCGTCAAAATCGTGGGAAAAAGAAACCCGTTGACGGCTGAAAAGAGCGACGTGGTGTTGGCTTGCGACGGCTACGTGACGATCACGCCCCTCACCGTTGCGCGCACGGACAGGTCGCAACTGTCTTTGTTGGAGAGGTTGGAAAGGTGAAAGTAGCGGTTGTTGGCAGCGGTCCTGCCGGTATGATGGCTGCGTTGACGGCTTCCGATTGCGGCGCGGATGTGACGCTTTTCGAAAAAAACGAAAAGCTCGGCAAAAAATTGTACATCAGCGGAAAGGGAAGATGTAACCTTACCAACGATTGCAGCGCAAGGGATTTCTTTTTCAACGTGGCAACAAACCCAAAGTTTTTGTTCGGAGCTATCAACAGGTTTTCCCCTCAAGACGCAATGGAGTACTGCGTTTCGCGCGGACTTAAGCTCAAAACGGAACGGGGCGGCAGGGTGTTTCCCCTCTCCGACAAATCCAGCGACGTTATCAAATTTTTCACTCGTCAATTGGAAAACAAGGGTGTAAAAGTTTGCTTAAATTGCCCAATTTCGGCTATAGAATGTCAGAAAAACGGCTTTTCATTAACTACTATTTCAGACATAGTAACGTTTGACAAGGTAATTTTGGCTACGGGCGGCTTGAGTTACAGCTCCACGGGCAGCACGGGAGACGGCTACAAATTTGCCAAGCAAATGGGGCACGGCATAGTGCAGCCAAAGCCCGCGCTTTGCAGAATTTTATGTAAAGGGACAAAATCGCTGGAAGGACTTTCGTTGAAAAACGTTTCCGTTTCCGTGCTTTCCGACGGCAAAACAGTTTGCAGCGAATTCGGCGAAATGCTTTTTGCCTCCGACGGCGTTGGCGGACCGGCGGTGCTTACTCTTTCCTCGCGCGTCAACAAACTCAATTTGCATAGTGCCGAAGTTTGTATCGACCTCAAGCCCGCGTTGGACGAGGAAAAGCTGGACGCACGTATTCTCAGAGATTTCAGCGACAAAATCAACAAAAATTTCATCAACTCGCTGGACGGACTTTTACCCGAAAGGTTGATAAAGGAAGTGGCGCGGCAAAGCAAAATTCCCTTTGACAAAAAGGTAAATCAAGTAACCGCCGAGGAGCGAAAACGGCTTGTTTCCGCGCTCAAGGCATTGCGCTTTGAGTTTGTCGGGTTGGACGACATAGAACACGGCATTGTTACCTGCGGCGGAGTGGATGTTGCCGATGTGAATCCTTCCACAATGGAGAGTAAGCTGCATAGGGGCTTGTACTTTGTCGGCGAACTGTTGGACGTGGACGGTTTTACGGGCGGTTTCAACATTCAAATAGCCCTTTCCACGGGCTATGTTGCGGGCTTGTCTGCCGCAAAACAGGAGGAAATATGGTAGCGATAAGAGGCGCGATTTGCGCGGAAAACACGGTTGAGGATATCTCCGCGCGCGCCGTCGAATTGGTAACGGAAATTATCAAACGGAACGACTTGCAAACAAGCGCGATACAGGCAATCATTTTCAGCGCGACAAACGATCTTGACGCCTGCTACCCCGCGGCGGCGGTACGCGAGCTGTTGGGCGAGCAAATAGCCTTTTTTTGCACGCAGGAAATGAAAGTGAAAGGAAGCCTCGAAAACTGTATTCGCGTTTGCGTTTTGGCGGACGGACTGAATCAGAGCAGTTGCAAACACTGTTATATGGGCAAAGCCGCCATTTTGCGACCCGATTTGTCATAGTGGTGTCTATCGGGTTGACCGAGCCTGCATTTTTTGCTAAAATGGTGAATAATATTGCCAAGCTTTGTATAGGAAAGGTCAGATGAACAAATTTGCTGTGTTTGTGGTCAAGCTCGGCAGAGCGGTTATGCGTCCCTTTTTCCCCGTAAAGGTGTACGGCGAACGCCACATCGAAAACAAAAAAAGCCTCATAGTGGGCAATCATATTTGCGGCTGGGATCCGCTTTTGTACACAATGTGGATGAAAAACATTGCGCCTTTCGTATACAAAGCGGAGTTTGACAAAAGTCCTTTTTTGAATTGGCTGTTGAGCGGCATAGACTGTATTCCCGTTCACCGCGGCGAGGCGGACATGTCCGCATCCAAAAAAATTCTTCGCCTGCTCAAAGAGGACAGTCCGGTATGTCTTTTTCCGGAAGGTACGCGTAATCCCGACGTGGATTGCTTGCAGGAGCTTCACACGGGCGCAGCGTTGTTTGCACTCAAAACGCATGCTCCGCTCAGACCTTTTTATATTTGGGACAAAACGCTTTTTATGCACAAAAATTACATGGCTGTCGGAGAAGAATTTACTCTGGAGCAGTTTTACGATATGCCCCTTGACAAGCACACGTTGGACGAAGCAACCGCGTTTATTCGCGAAAAAATGGATGAACTGCGTTTGAGACTTAACGCAACGTTGGAAGCGCGTGGCGTCAAACGCCGTCCCCGCACAAAAAAGGAAAATGCCAAACTTAAAGCTCACAAAGAAGCATTGCTTGCCGCTTCCGAACAGGCGGCTCAAAATTCGGAAAAGGAAAAAAACACGTGAAAATTTTGTTGCCCAAAGAAATCGGTTTTTGCAACGGAGTGTCCTCTGCGATAAAAAAAGCCGAATCGCTCGGCGCGGGGGCATACTGTCTCGGGCAGTTGGTACACAACGAGACAGTCACTCAACAGTTGGAGCGTCAGGGACTGAAAACCGTCGCCGACATCGCCGAAGTTCCCGACGGCGCAACGCTTTTGATACGCGCTCACGGCGCGCCCAAATCCGTCTACGAGGAGGCGAAGCGCAGGAACATCGAAATTGTGGACGCAACCTGTCCGTCCGTAAGAGCAATTCAGCAAAAGGCGCGTCGCTATCACGAAGAGGGCTACAAAATCGTGCTTGTGGGGGACGCGGCGCACCCCGAAATCATCGGTATCAACGGGTGGTGCGACAACTCGGCAATCGTATTTGACGGCAAGGGCAAGCTTGAGCTAAACGACGCCGAAAAAGTGCTGATAATGTTCCAAACCACCTTCGATACCCGTTTTTTTGAAAAAAGTTTGCAAAATATTTCAACAGACCACGTCAAAACGCTTGAAATATTTAATACAATTTGTTATACTACTTCACAAAGGCAGTATTATGCGCAAATTTTGTCCGACAAGTGCGATTTGGCAGTTGTAGTGGGAGATACCAACAGTTCCAACACCAAACGGCTGTACGAAATTGCCTCGCAGCATTGCCCAACGGTGCTTACGGACGGAAGTTCGGTAAATATTGACTTATCACAATGCAAAAATGTCTGTGTAATTTCAGGCGCATCAACTCCGACAGAGTTGATTAAGGGGGTTTTGAAAACAATGAGTGAAAATGCAAAAGATACCGTTGTTGAAACGGTTGTAGCCGACGAACAGGTTGAAACTGCTCCGGAAGTTGCCGAAGCTGCTGAAAGCGCGGAAGCTGTGGAAGCTGTGGAAGCAACCGAAACAGTTGCCGAAGAAAAGGCAATGGGAAAGGACGAAGCTTTGCTTGCAAAAGCCGTTTCCGAAATGAAAGAGGGACATCGTTACAAGCTTGGGCAAAAAGTCAGATGCCGCGTGGTGCTTGTCAGCGACGACGGCGTTTACGTCAGTATTCCCAGCTCCAAGAAGGAAGGCTTTATTCCCAACGAAGAGCTTTCTATGGACGGAGATTTCCAAGCTGTCAAGGACGAACTCAAAAAAGCCGTTGAGGGAGACGATTCCGAAAACGCTTCTTTGGATTGTGCGGTAATTTCCGTAGACAAGGGCATAACCCTTTCCAAAAAGGTCATCGACGAAAGGTACAAGGACGACGCTTTGGTCGAGGGCATCAAGCAGGGACAGGAATTCCAAGCCGTTATGACCCGCGTGGGAAAAGAGTGCTTGACGGGCAAGCTCGGTAGCTATACCGTAATTGTTCACGCTTCGCAAATTCGTATAGGCTATGTGAAAAATCTCAACGACTATGTTGGAAAAACATTGAGATTGGTAGTCAGCGGACCGGAAAAGGTAGACGACCACAAGCGCGTTATCTTTGCCAGCCAAAAGGCAATTCTTCTTGCGGAAAAGAAAGCGAAAGAGGACGAATTCTGGAACAACATCGAAGTAGGCGAAATTGTGGACGGCAAAGTTTTGAGATTTGCGCCTTTCGGTGCGTTCGTGGACGTTCGCGGTTTCGATTGCCTTGCTCATTCGACGGATTTGTCGTGGGATCGCATTGCAAACCCCGCAGAAGTGTTGGAAATCGGCAAAACTTACGAGTTTGCGGTGCTTGCGCTTGACAGAGAAAAGAACAGAGTTTCTTTGGGCTACAAGCAGCTTCAACCCCAGCCTTGGGACGTTGCAGAGCAAAAATTCCCCGTCGGCGCACACGTTGTCGGCAAAGTTGCACGTATTTTGCCCTTTGGCGCATTTGTGGAGTTAGACAAACACATTGACGGTTTGCTTCACGTTTCCAACGTTTCGTGGGAATGGCTGGACGACATCAACACCGCGTTGAAGGTCGGCGACGAAATCGAAGTTGAAGTGATGGAGTTTGACAAGGAGAACAAGCGTATCACCTTGTCTCGTAAAGCGCTCCTTCCCAAAAACGAACCCGCTCCCGAAAAGAGGGACGAGGAGTAACAAATTTTTCAAATACCGATTCTCCGAGGACAGACGACTCCGACTGCCTCGTAGTTTGCGGCAAATATAAAAAAAGGAGAAAAAATCATGACCAAGCAAGAAATCATTGCAAAGTACGGCAGAAAGGAAGGCGACACAGGTTCGCCCGAGGTTCAGATCGCATTGCTTACAGAGCGGATCAATCACCTTACCGAGCACTTGAGAACACACCAAAAGGACCATCACTCCAGACGCGGATTGCTTCAGATGGTAGGTCGCAGAAAGGGTTTGTTGGACTATCTCAAGCAAACGGACATTGAGAAATACCGCAAAATCATTGCAGATTTGGGACTCAGAAAGTAATGTCGGCAAAGGAGAAAGGGCATTCAATCCTCGCCCTCTCTCCTTTTTTTCGTATTTTTGGGGCAAATGTCCCTCATCAACCTGTTTACAATCGAAAAGCATAACAAAGGCTTTTCAAGGGAAATATAGAGTTAAGGAGAAAGAGAAGAAATGCAACAGTTTAACAGAATTGACGGAAAAATCGGTAACAGAGATTACCACATCTTCCAAATGGAAATCGGCAGCAGAACGGTCAGCGTCGAAGTAGGCAAGTATGCCGAACAAGCCAACGGCTCGGTAATGGTGTCCTGCGGCGAGACGGTCGTAATGACAAACGTTACGCTTGCGGCTCAACCCAGAGACGGCATCGATTTCTTTCCTTTGGGAGTAGACTTTGAAGAAAAAATGTACTCTGTCGGCAAGATCCCCGGCGGTTTCAAAAAGAGAGAAGGCAGAGCAAGCGACAAGGCAATATTGACGTCTCGCCTTATCGACAGACCCATTCGTCCTTTGTTCCCCAAGGGATTTTTGAATGACGTTTCCGTGATTGCAACGGCAATGTCCGTAGAGCCGGACATTCAACCCGAGGTTTATGCCATGATGGGTAGCTCCATTGCGCTTACCTTGTCGGACATTCCCTTTGCAGGTCCCACGGGAAGCGTTGTCGTTGGGTACGTAGACGGCGAATATATCATCAACCCCAATGCGGAACAACGCGAAAAGAGCCTTTTGCAGCTTAACCTTTCCGGCACAAAGGACGCCATTATGATGGTGGAAGCAGGCGCAAACGAAATTTCCGAAAAGGAAATGTTGGACGCTATTTTGTTCGGACACGAAGCTATCAAGGAGCAATGCGCCTTTATCGAGTGGATACGCGAACAGGTTGGCAAACCCAAAAAGGATGTCAAGCTGTACTTGCCGCCCGTTGAACACGAGCAAATTATACGTCCCTACGCCGACCAAATGTTGACGGACGCGCTCAAAACCTTTGACAGATACGAGCGTCAGGCAAATCAGGACGAAGTGGAAAGAAAGGTCAGGGCGCATTTTGCCGAGACCAATCCCGAAGTGCTTGACAGCGTCGGAGACGTGCTGTACAAGATGACCAAGGAAAAGGTGCGCGCGCGCATACTTAACGAAGGCATTCGTCCCGACGGAAGAGGACTTACGGACATTCGTCCTATTTGGTGCGAAGCAGGCATTTTGCCCAGAGTTCACGGTAGCGGTGTGTTTACTCGCGGTATGACTCAGGTAATTACGACGGCGACCCTCGGTACTATTTCCGAGGTACAAAAGTTGGAAAATCTCGACGACACGGACACCTTCAAACGCTACATGCATCACTACAACATGCCCGGCTACTCTACAGGCGAAGCAAAGCCCTTGCGCAGCCCCGGCAGACGTGAGATCGGTCACGGCGCACTTGCCGAACGCGCTTTGGAGCCCGTCATTCCTTCCGAGGAAGAATTCCCCTATGCCATTCGTACCGTCAGCGAGGTTGTTTCCAGCAACGGCAGCACGTCGCAAGCAAGCGTGTGCGGTTCTACATTGGCACTTATGGACGCAGGCGTCCCCATAAAAGCTCCCGTCGCGGGAATTGCAATGGGCTTGATGAAGTCGGAGGACGGCAGCAAGGTTGCAATTTTGTCGGATATTCAAGGTCTTGAGGACTTCTTGGGCGACATGGACTTTAAGGTTGCAGGCACAGCCAAAGGTATTACCGCAATTCAGATGGATATCAAAATCAAAGGTATCGACGAAAACATTCTGCGCGCGGCATTGGAACAAGCACGTCAAGGCAGACTTTATATCCTTGACAAGATGTTGAGCGTTTTGCCCGCACCCAGACCCGAGCTTTCCAAGTACGCACCCAAGATTATTTCCTTCACAATCGATCCCGACAAGATCAGAGAGGTTATCGGTAGCGGCGGAAAGACCATAAACAAGATAATCGACGAAACGGGCGTCAAGATCGACATTACCGACGACGGCACTGTGTTCATTGCCACTCCCGATCAGGAAATGTCCGACAAAGCCAAGAAGATGATACTTACAATTGCAAAAGACCCCGAAGTAGGCGATGAGTTTACGGGTAAAGTAGTGCGTATTCTCAACTTCGGAGCATTTGTCGAGCTTGCCCCCGGCAAGGACGGAATGATACACATTTCCAAACTCAGCAAGGAACACGTAGACAAGGTAACGGACGTTGTAAACATCGACGACGTTGTAAACGTCAAGGTCATCAAGGTCAGCGAAAAGGGAATCGACCTCAAGCTCATCAAAAAACTGTAATTGTCTTTGAACCCAACATACGGTTCTGTGAGAAATATTGGGGTTTGGACGTAAACAGAATATAGAAATCAACTTCTATGTTAAATAGGAATTTTCGCGCGCGGAGACGGACGTTTCGTCCGTAGTAGCGGAAAAAGCGAAAATTCCGCACTGCAAGTGGCGACATGCGCGGCACTTGCAGCCCTTGCGGGGGATGCTGGGGCATGCGACTCCCCAGCGAAAGTCAAAAAAATGAAGGCACGTGCAGTGCCTTCCTTAGTAGTCCGACCAAATCGGCGCACTTGCGCCCCGTAGGGGTCGGTCGCGCGTAGCATCAGTCGACCGTACCGATTTGCGTTTGGTCGGTGGCTCATTTGGCATTGAGCCCACTTTGCCCCGCTGCCTAATGGGCAGTGGGGCGCTTTTGAAGCAAGCAAAGCAATATTTCACCTTTATATCTAATATAATGTATTGGCAAGTTTGGCGCGACGCAGGTCGCGCGCTTGTACAAAAGGGTGTAGCGGTGAAATATGGAAAGAAAAGTGTTCACGCATATAGTCGCAAACGTCGTTCTTGTCGTTCTTGTTTTGGCGGTTGCGGCAGTGGGATTTGTCGGCGTTACCACAAACGTATTCAGCAACAACGACGACGCTCCTATTTACAGGGGCAGCGGCGAAAAGCAGGTTTCGTTGATGATGAACGTTTATTGGGGAACGGAATATATCGACGATATCTTGGCAATATTTGACAAGTACAACATAAAAACCACTTTTTTTGTGGGCGGAAGTTGGGTCGCGCAGTACCCGAACGTGCTGCAACGCATTGCCGAACACGGGCATGAGATAGGCAACCACGGCTATTTTCACAAAGAACACAGCAAACTGAGTTACGAGGCGAATGTGCAGGAAATCAATGCCTGCGGAAAGCTTGTATTCGAATATATCGGCGTCGGAATGACGCTTTTTGCGCCCCCGAGCGGCGATTTTTCCTCCGAAACGCTTCGAGCCGCCGCAGACAACGGGTACAAAACGGTGATGTGGTCTCGCGACACGATAGATTGGCGCGACAAGGACAGCGAAAAGGTTTTCAGCAGAGCGACAAAAAACACAAGCGACGGCGAACTTATACTTATGCACCCGACGGCGCACACACGTGACGCGTTGGAGCGCATTGTCAAATACTATCTTGACAGCGGGTTCGAAATTGTTCCCGTCAGCACAAATATAGGAGAAATATGGACTTCTACAAGCAATACCAAAGCGGATTGAGGCTTGTTGCCGTACACATGGATTGCTACACGGTTTCACTCGGAGTTTTCGTGGACGTGGGCTGTGTGCGCGAGGACAAAGCTCACAACGGCTATTCGCATTTTATAGAACACCTTGTTTTCAAGGGTACGGACAAGCGCACTTGTTTGCAAATTTCCGAGGAAATTGACGACATGGGGGCGAATATCAACGCATACACGTCGAAAGATTCGACCTGTTTTTACACCAAGAGCGTGGCGGAAGATTTGGAAAAGTGCATGGACGTGTTGTCCGATATGTATTTTAACGCTTCCGTTCCGCAAGAGGAGTTGGAACGGGAAAAAGGCGTGGTGACGGAGGAAATCAAGATGTGCGAGGATACGCCCGACGACGTAAGTCAGGATCTGGTTTCCGCCGCGCTTTTCTACGGTCAGCCCTTGGGACAGACCATTCTCGGCAGTATCGACAACATTCGCCGCAGCGACAGGCAAAGTATACTCAACTTCAAACGCGCGCATTACGTTCCGACCGCTACGGTGGTGGCTGTTTGCGGCAAATTCGACGACGACGCGCTCGACAAGCTTGTGCAACGCTATTTTGAAAACCATTGCGAGAAGTCCTTAAGCGTTCCCGACGCCGAGCCGCAGGTAAAGTATCACGCGCGTTTTTTGCACAAATTCAAGCAGACAGAGCAAGCGCATCTTCAGCTTGCATGGGGAGGATTTTCTCTCAAAGACGGCGAACGTTTCGCAAACAATATGCTTGCGTCCGTTTTGGGCGGCGGCTTGTCGAGCCGATTGAATCAGGTAATACGCGAACAGCACGGACTTGCTTACTCGGTATACGCCTATCCGTCCTACTATGTAAATTGCGGCACATTTGAAATATACATGGGGCTAAGCCCCGAAAACAGCGACAAGGCGTGTCGTCTCGTCAAGGAGCAAATAGACAGGTTGGTATGCGACGGTATCACCCCGAGAGAGTTGGAGCGCGCCCGTATGCAAGCAGTGAACGCTTTGTATATGAACGTCGAAAGCAACATGACGTTGATGCGGTTGTACGGTAGGTCAATGCTCAAGCTCAACGAGCGTTTCGACGTGGAAAAGGAAGTAAGCAAATATCGTTTGATAACCGTAAGCGACGTAAACAATGTTGCGCGACATATTTTTGCTCAACCGCATGCTTCGGCTTACGTCGGACCGAAAGTCGACGGTTATAATGCCGTTTCGCAGATAAAGTTTGACGTTGAAAAAACCGACCGCACACGCGGCGTTTGATTGCTTGCTACTGCGGTTAAGTTTACAACAATGAAGATACCGACTTTTCAGTCAGAAGTCGGTATTTTTTATACGATTTACAACTTGATTCTGTTTGACATAAAAATCGGCTTTGTTTTGTTTACTTTTACGCTCCGACATCTATCTAACCATCCTTTTTTGTTCTGCGCAAGCGTAAAGAGCGGAGTTGAAAACAAAAAGTGAAAAATTTACTTCACACTTTAATTTTGAATTGTTGATTATTTACCGACTTTATAGTATAATATATTTTATATTGGAGTAATATCGACTATCGTTTGTTACATGAGTATGTGAGGAGGTGACGTTTTGAAGTCACGAAATGTTACTAAGGGCAAAATGATTGCGAGTATCATCGGGATTTGTCTTGCCGCGTTGCTGATAATTTTCGCCTTTTGCGGCAGGTACGCGGAAAACGGATTCAGAGATTTCGGCAACTTCTTTTTAGGTACGTTCGGCATGGCGTTTTACGGCTTGATGGCGGCAGTAATCGTTGCATGTTCCTTTACTCTTGCGGGAAAAACCATAAAACTTTCCGCAAAGTACACCGTATTCTTTGTTTTGACGTTTGTTTCCGTGGTGCTGTTTGTACACACGCTTACCACGACGTATTTGATTGACAAACCGTTCAGCGATCCGAAAAATATGGGCTACGTGCAGCTTGTGTACAACTACTACGACAACGTTATAGGCGTACCTACTTTTGGCGGCGTGGTGTTCGGCTGCATTTGTTGGGCGTTGACCAAAGCGTTGACGGTGTGGGGCGCAATGATAGTGATTGTTTTGTTGTTGGGTGTGTCCGTCTACTTTGTGGGAGAATTTTTCTACGCTTACTTTACGGGCAAGCTCACGTTGCAATCGGAACGCAAGCAAAACGATATCGAACCAAGCGTCGAAACGGCTTCCGTCTCGCCCCTTGCCGCAAACGATACAGACCAACGTCAACAAATGGCGTACAAGGTGTTGTTTGAAAATCAGACATATCCGGAAGAGGTTTCGTCTACTCCCGCAGAAAAGTACGACATTTCCCCGCAATCCACGCTTGACAATCCCGCTACGGAGCAGCGTAACAACGCCGCAAGCATACTGTTCGGTCAGGACGCGCCAAGTAACCAAACGCAGCAGGGCGGCAACAGCTTTTTCCGTCCGACGACAGAGCAACAAGCTCCAGAGCAAGGGGACGACTTTATTGTGCGCGGTTACTACAACCCAACGGAAAATGTTCAACCCAAGCCGCAGGAAGAAGCCGCTTCCGCTTGGAAGGTGACAACTCCCGTTACAGAACAGCGTTACGATCCCGCCCCCGTTGCGCAACAGCCCGAGCGACCCGTACAACCCGAACAAAACGTAGAAACGGAGTTTGCTCCCGTAATCGAGAGCTTTGACGAACCCGACATAACCGACGTGGTGGTAGATGAGCCTCAACCCGAACCGTTTGTCGAGGAGAAATTTACCGAGGAAGAAAAGACGGAAGTCGAGGCGGATGCCGACGGCGAAACTACTGAAGCCGAACCCGAGCAACAAGAGTCGGATGACGAGTTGGTGGCAATCCCCGGCGAAACGCCCATAGACACGCCTATGGGTACAGCAATTCAAACAAAACTTGACATAATTTCCCGAGGCGAGCTTAAAAAAGAGCAGGAGCGCGTTCACAAGTACCCCAAATACAATCAACCGCCCGTGGATCTTCTCAACGACATTACCATTGTGGAAGATACCGAAGCGGACTTCCGCGCCAAGGCTGCCGAAGCGATCACCAACAAATTGGCAGTGTTCAAAATTCGCGTGGAAATTGCCGACACAATCGTAGGACCTTCGGTAACAAGGTATATGTTCAACGTGCTTTCGCCCACAACGCGCATGAGCGAATTTGCCAAGTACTCCGATGACATAAAGGCGTGCGTAGAAGCGCAAGACGACATTCGCATCGAAGCTCCCGTACACGGCACCAAGCAGGTTGGTATAGAAGTGGCAAACAAGGTCAAACGTCCCGTTGTGTTGCGCAGCATTTTGGAGTCGGAAAACTTCAAAAAAGCAAAGGGCAATTTGGTGTTTGCAATCGGTCAGGAAATCACTGGTAAAGCCGTTGTTGCCGACCTTGCCGACATGCCTCACTTGCTCATTGCGGGCGCAACAGGCTCCGGTAAAAGCGTTGCGCTTAACTGTCTTATAGTCAGCTTGATGTACAAGTACGGTCCCGAGTACCTTCGCTTTGTGATGGTTGATCCCAAGTTCGTGGAGCTTTCGCGCTACAATGGTATACCGCACATGCTCACCAGCGAAACGATAACGACCACAAACGACGCGTTGGCGGGAATGGACTACCTTATCAACGAAATGGAATCGCGTTACCAGCTGTTCCGTCAAAACGCCGTGGGCAACATAGGCGAATACAACAGCCGCATAAATCCTCGAATAACGCAACGCTTGCCCTATTTGGTGTTTATCGTGGACGAGTTGGCGGATTTGATGGCTGCAAGCAAGCAGTCCTTTGAAAGCAAATTGCAACGCCTTGCGCAAAAATCGCGCGCGGCAGGTATACACATTGTGCTTGCAACGCAGCGTCCCGACGTCAAAACAATCACGGGAACGATCAAAGCCAATTTGCCTTGCAGAATGGCGCTTAAGGTTTCTTCACCGCCGGACAGCACAACGATAATTAACTGCGGCGGCGCGGAAAAGCTGTTGGGCAAGGGCGACATGTTGTTTATGTCCCCCGGTTCACCGGATTTGCTGCGCGTTCAGGGCGCGTATATTTCCAACGACGAAATTCGCGGGTTGGTGGAATATGCCCGTGAGACAAATGAAGTGTACTACGACGAAAAAATTTCCGAGGAAATTTTCGTTTCTCAAAAGCAAGCGGCAGAAGAGGCTTTGGAACAGGAACAAAACAAGGAAGATTCCAAGGAAACGCAGGTCGATCCGCTTTGCAAAAAAGCGTTGCGCTTTTGGTTGGAAAGAAACAGCGGCAAGGCTTCCATTGCGTCCATACAACGTAACCTCGGCATCGGCTTTAACCGTGCAGGGCGCATAATGGACACATTGCAACGCTTGGGCTATGTCGAAACGTTGTCGCCGAGCGAACCAAGTTCAAAGCCGTTGAAGGTGCTTGTTTCCATTGAGGAGTTGGACGGAATTTTCCCCGAACTTGCAGACTGACATTAACCTATGAAAACAAAGGTGGGAGTGGTATCTCTCGGTTGCGACAAAAACCGTGTAGATACGGAAGTAATGTTATCAAAACTTGCGCAAGGTGGCTACGAAATAGTTTCCGACCCTTCCCTTGCCGATGTGATAATTGTAAATACGTGCGCCTTTTTGGAATCGGCACGCCGCGAGGCAATCGATACGGTGTTGGAAATGGCGCATTACAAAAGCGGTAACTGCAAAAAGGTCATCGTTACGGGCTGTTTGGGACAGAAATTCGGAGACGAATTGTTTGCCGAATTGAAGGAGGCGGACGCAATTGTCGGTACTTACGAGTACGACAAAATTTGCGATATCGTCGCCGATACTCTTAACGGCTGCCGCAAGCTGTACGTAAGCTGTCAAAACGGCTTGACTTTCGGTTCGCGTATTCTCACAACGGCTCCGCATGTGGCATACCTCAAAATTGCCGACGGATGCGACAATTTTTGCACTTACTGCCTCATTCCGTACATTCGCGGACGCTATCGCTCCGTACCCATGGGGCAGGTGGTGCAACAAGCCCGCGAATTGGCAAACGGCGGCGTCAAGGAGCTGATTTTGGTTGCGCAGGACACAACGCGCTACGGGCAAGACCTCTACGGACAACCCAAAATTGCCGAGCTTGTCCGCGAATTGTCAACAATAGAGCAAATTCGATGGATTCGGCTGTTGTACTGCTACCCCGAGCTGATGGACGAACGCCTTTTGACGGAGATAGAAAGCAATCCAAAGGTCGTAAAATATGTTGATATTCCGTTACAACATATAAACGACGGCTTGCTCAAAAAAATGAACAGGCGTTCCGATTCGCAATCTGTCAAGGATTTGTTTGACAAATTGGCACAGCGCAACATTGCCGTTCGTTCCACGTTTATTTGCGGTTTCCCCGGAGAAAATTCCGAAACTATTGCGGAGTTGAAGGCATTTGTCAAGCAGTACAAACTTCGCAACGTTGGTTTTTTTGCCTATTCGAGAGAAGAAGGCACTGCGGCGGCAAAGTTCGAAAATCAGGTGTCGGAGCGAACCAAACAAAGGTACGTCAGGCAACTTTACAAAATTCAGCATGACGTTGCCGAGCAACTCAACCGCGAGGACGTCGGAAAAACATACGAATGTGTTGTGGACGCTTTTGACGAATTTGACGGAGAATACTATTTTTACCGCGGACGCACCTACTTTATGACCCCCGAAATTGACGGCAATGTGTACATAGCGTCCCGCACGCAGTTGGAAACAGGCGGTTTTTACAAGGTGCTTATCAACGGAGCGCAGGAATACGATTTGAGCGGAGATGTGACAGAATGAACCTTCCCAACAAGCTTTCTACATTGAGAATATGTTTGGTACCACTGTTTGTCGTCGCGTATTTTTTGCCTTATTGGTGGGGAGCAATTGTGGCTGTCGGACTGTTTGTCTTGGCGGCTTTTACCGATTTTTTGGACGGGTACATTGCCCGCAAGTACAACATGGTAACGGATCTCGGCAAATTGCTCGATCCCATTGCGGACAAAATTTTGGTTTGCGCCGCGCTGTTTTGCGTAGTTGCGACAAACCCTCTTACTTACGGTGACGTCGGCAATGCCCTTTCGGCTGTGACATACACTCCGCAGTGGTCGGCAACGTTCGGAAGAATTTTCCTTGCGGTTGGCGGGGCGATTATTCTTGCGCGAGAACTGTTGGTAAGCGCGGTACGTCAAATTGCCGCCGCAAAAGGGGTTGTAGTGCAGGCAAACGTCTACGGCAAGGTAAAAACGGTTTTTCAGGACGTTTCGTTGCCCGTACTTATAGCAATGAACGCAACAACGTTTGTTGCGCCGTCGAAAATCGCAACTGACAGTTACAAAAACTTGTATCTTGCATGCTGGTGGGCAGGCGTAGTGTTGTTTGGTGTTGCAATTTCGCTGACGGTTGTTTCCTGCATAATCTACTTAGTACAAAACAAGAAGGTTTTTGGTAGCAAATGATAAAAATTTTGGCAAAAGAATATAGTCAGGCAGTGCAATATCTGTGCAACAAGTTGGACGGAGAAGTGGCGGAGTACGATTTGTTTGTTTCAAAAAACAGCGTTTCGGCGGCGCAATTTCTCAACAATTCGGTGGGAGCAACGGCATTGCTTGTTGTGGGAGCAGTGGGCGAAAGCAGCACGTTGTTTGCGGGTACGTTTGGTCTTGCCATGTTCTACGACAAATTTGCGGAACGCAATGTAAAGGAGTATTGCAAGCTTTCCGGTATTCCTTTGCCGCCGCAGCACGTTATGGACAAGCTGTGTATCGCTCCCGAAACGTTCAATCACTATGCCTCAAGCTACGGTTATCAATGCACCTGCTACGGCGAATACAAAAAAACTCACGTTTATCTGTTGCCCGATGACGTTCGTGAATGTACCGTTGCTTACGACAACTATCTGTACAAGGATTTGTTCAAAAACGGTAGCGGCATTGTGCGCTTGATTTACAAGGTTTTCGGGCTGAACAATCGCACGGTCAACGATCGTCTCGAAAAGTTGGGTAAATATGTTTCACGGAAATGTGAAACAGAAAATCTCGACACAAAAATCGTCCTTACATTCCCTCCCAAATGCGCAAAAACTGTCGTTGCGGAAACGGACGGCAAAATGAAAGAACTGTTTGGCGAATTTATTTACGCCAATGCCGATCAAAGTCTTGCCAAAACGGTGGTGGATTTGATGAACAGCATGGGAAAAACGCTTTCTACGGCAGAATCCATGACGGGCGGTTTGATAGCGTCGTCCATTGTGGACGTTGCGGGCGCAAGCAGTGTGCTATACGAAGGCGCGGTGACGTACTCCATTCCGTCGAAGTGCGACCGTTTGGGTATAAGTCCGCATTTTGTAGATGAACACGGGGTGGTTTCACAGCAGGTCGCGCAGGAAATGGCGTTGGGACTAAGAAAAAACGGCACGGACGTTGCGCTTTCGGTAACGGGATTTGCCGGCCCCTCCGCAAGCGACGGTTTACCTGTCGGACTTTGCTATATCGGCGTCGCTACGGAAAGGGGCGTTTCCGTGTACAGAAACGTGTTTTCGGGCGGGCGCAATTCTATTCGCGCGCAGGCGGCTAATATGGCTCTTTACTTGGTAACAAAAACTCTTACAAAAAAATAATCAGCAAAACAAGGAGATTTAACATGACTGACGACAAGAAAAAAGCACTTGAGCAAACGATTTTGCAAATAGAAAAAGAATTCGGCAAGGGTTCGATAATGAAACTTGGCAGCTATGCAGCCAGCCGTAATATCGAAGTGATCCCGACAGGTTGTCTGCCTTTGGACGTGGCGCTTGGAGTGGGCGGACTTCCCAAAGGACGTATCGTGGAAATTTACGGACCCGAGGCTTCAGGCAAGACCACCGTGTCGTTGCATGTTATTGCACAGGTTCAAAAAATGGGCGGTACGGCAGCTTTCATTGACGCAGAACAGGCGTTGGACCCCGTTTATGCTGCAAATCTCGGAATAAACCTCGACGATCTGTACATTTCTCAGCCGGACAGCGGCGAACAGGCGTTGGAAATTTTGGATTACCTTGTGCGCAGCAACGCAATCGATTTGGTCGTGGTGGACTCCGTGGCGGCGTTGACACCTCGCGCCGAGCTGGAAGGCGACATGGGCGACAGTCACATGGGCGTGCAAGCGCGTTTGATGTCGCAGGCATTGCGCAAAATTGTAGCGGTGGGAAACAAATCCAACACTTGTATTATTTTTATCAACCAGCTGCGTGACAAAATCGGCGTTATGTTCGGCAATCCCGAAACGACCACGGGCGGCAAGGCTCTTAAATTTTATTCCAGCGTTCGTCTTGACGTGAGGAAGATAGACCAGGTAAAGGACGGTTCGGAAATTATCGGCAGCAAAACGCGTGTAAAAGTCGTCAAAAACAAGGTTGCTCCGCCCTTCAAAACAGCGGAATTTGAAATTATCTTCGGTAAAGGCATTTCCAACTCGGGTTGCGTGTTGGATATGGCTGTTGCCAACGGATTTATCGACAAAAGCGGATCGTGGTTCAGCTACAACGGAGACCGTATCGGTCAGGGCAGAGAGAACGCCAAGATTTATCTTGAACAACATCCCGAAGTTATGGATTTGCTTTCCGCGCAAATCAAGGAGAAGTACAATCCCACGTCCAACGGTGGCGACGCTGCGGAAGAATAGCGCGGCAAATGTCACTTGGGTATTCGCCGCAAAACGGCTTCGCATTCGCTCGGGTAGCTCCGTGAAAAAAAAGGCTTCTCTCGTACCTTGCACCCTTTAGTAAAGGAACAAAATAAAACTTGTGCAAGGTACTCGTTGCAGATTATTTTTCACGGAGTACCCTCGCTCTTTGTTGAATAAGGTTGGGCTGTATCTCTTTGCTGCAGTGTGTTGCAAGTTCCTTTTGCGTGCAAACACTCTCGCCCCTGTGTTGAACAAGGTCGTACTTTAATTAGAAAGCTTGTTTCTCGACAAATTGGCAACTGCGCCTAAAGCTTCCCCGAGAGAGTGGGCGTGGCGCGTAAAGCCAATCACCACAGTGTGGTGTTGGTAGCAGCCACGCGCTCGCCGCTTCTTGACTTGCCGCGGCGAGCGGTCCTTGTTGTGGCGCAGCGCGCCGATAGGGACGAAGTTTGTTTCGTCTGACCTTATTTTTGCGGAGTACTTCGCTCCCTGTTGAACAAGGTTTGGGTGTTTTCTTTATAGGAATTTATTGCAAGGTACTCGTTGCAGATTATTTTTTTGTAAACGTGCCCGCGGCTGTGCTAAAAAAGTTTGAAAGTTTCTCTTTACATTAGGTTGTTACAGCCTTTTTTTTTCGTGCAAACCCTCTTACTTCTTGCTTGTGTTGTTAATAGAATTTGTTTTGTTGAGCAAAGGAAGAAAAAGGTCGTGGCTTTGATTGGAGCATTTTGTTTTGAGACAAATTTTGTCAAAAAAAATAGCTTTCCCTTCGAGAGGGGAAGTGGCGCAGGATTTTTTCCCCGTTGGAGTGCAACTCAAATGTTAAGTATTTTACAAGCTTGTCAAAAAAATACGTACGGCAATATTGACAGTTTACGATATTTGTAATCAAAAAATCACATCAATTTGTCGATATTTGCGTCAACTGTACAGCGAACCGTTTTATGTCAAATTGTGGTCAAGCATTTTATGAGTTTATCTTTTATGTTACGGTAATAAACGATGTGTTCGACGGTCTTTTTTACCTCTGAAACCGCCACGCCAATATCTTCCGGTGAGCAGTCAATTCCCAAAGCTCGTTTTATGTTGTACTCCAACCATTCCAATCTGCCAAAATTGCTTTGGTAAGCAACTTCACAGTCCTTCAAAAGTTCGCCGCCTGCGGCGACATAAGAGCGCAGAAAACAACGGTAAAGGGCAAAATCTATGTTACATTCCTCGAATCCCGACCAACAAAGCGCCAAATCATACGTTTCAAGGTAGGGATTGGAGTAATCAAGGCTTTCCAAATCAATGAGTTTGCAGTCGTTTCCTTGCCACAACACGTTTTTGGTATCCATATCGTTATGGCACACGCAAACAACCTTCGGAAGCTTTTGTATCGCACGGTTTCCGTTGGTTTGACTTTCGTAAAGAATGGTGCGATTTGCCTTGAGTAATTGACATAACTCGTCATTTTCATTTGCAAGCATGTCAATATAGTGATCCCAATCGACGTGAATTTCATTACGAACTTTTTGCTCTTCACGACGATCGATTTGATGAATTTTCGCAAGAATGTTCCCAATTTTTTGACAGTGAAACTCCGTTATTTCATTGCTTTTCAAAGATTTTCCGTCGTAAAACTCGTAAATGTAAAAATATTGCTCGTCAATGCTTTGCAACTTGCGACCGTCAAAACGCAGTGCGCGAACTATGGGTATTTTGCTGTTTTCCAACATCGACTCCAATTCCTCTGCGCGGTGAAAGTTTTCCATTGCCGTATCGCGTTGCATAACAAAAGGATTTAACAGTTTTACCGCATACTTGCCTTTTTCTGTAAAAAGGGCGAACACTTTGTGTAAAAATCCGCCGCTTAGCGGTAGCGGTGATTGTACCGACTTACCCAAATCGTAACGTTTAAAAATTCTGTTTATAATGTCCTTCATACTTACTCCGTCAAATCAACAAAATCAAGAAGTCCCGTAGAAATATGGGTCGTTGTGAGCTTTTTCTCTGAATTAACGCTGACTGTAATAAATTATAGCAAAGAAAACGGTTTTGTCAATCCGTTGTGCTGTAAGCAAAAGTTTCTCAAAAAGTTCACATTTTAATTTCTATTTTTGTCGTCAAACAATTCGGTAGCAGCAAATTTATGATTTTATTGTATTTTGAGTGCAATCATGCAGATTTTCAAAAAAGTGGAGCAAATGTTCTTAAATCTTCCATACAGTAGGCAGACATAACGATTTTTTTGCTCAAATTACGTAAATATTCAAAAAAAACAGTGGGGCAAAACATTTTCAATCTTCAAATACTTTTTTTAAGTTTCGATATATGAGATTTCTTTTTCAAATCATTGTTTGAACGGCTTGTTCTTATGTTATCCTTTTCTTATTTTTTCCTGTTTCGTTTTAACTTGCATTTTATAAGCCCTGATTGTCTGCTATAGAGTACTATTCGTGACATAGTATTCTACAAAAGCTGATTTTCTGATATAGTGACATCTAAAAAAGCTATTTATCAATGGCGAATTTTTATTTTACTAATTTTTTGAGCATGACAGGCGAAAACCCAAGCGCGTCTGCTGAATTCGTAAGCGTTGAGTGGATTATTTATTTTCTTTAACACAGTATAAAAGATTTTTATACATTATTTGTTATATATCTTGACATTCGACGTAAAAGTGGGTAAAATATAATTCGGTGGAAATGTCACCATTCAATTTCAGGAGGAATAATTATGCATGCATTGCTATCATTCTTCTCTGGCCTTGATTCTTCTTTGCTTTGGATTCTACTGCCCGTCGTAGCCGTTGTTTTTGCAGGCGTCGGCGTTGCAGTCGGAGTTTGTGTGTATAGGGGATACAGACATCGCAAAATCGGTTCTACTCAGGCACAAGCGGATTCCATTTTGGAGTTTGCACGAGAGGAAGCCAAATCATTAAAAAACGAAGCCATCAAAGAGGCAAGAGAAGAAACACAAAGATTAAAAAACGAAGCGGATCGTCAAATCAAAGAGCGTAATGGCGAGCTTGCCAAGCAGGAAAACCGTATGAGCCAAAAAGAGGAAGCTCTTGACAAAAAAGAAGAAATGCTCCTCAAAAAGCTCGACCAAATTGACGTTCAGCAAAAACAACTTATCGCCCAACAGGGAGATTTGAACAGACGTTCGCAGGAACTTGACAAATCCGAAGAAAGGATACAACAAGAGCTGCAACGCGTAGCGGGGTTGACCAAAGACGAAGCCAAGCAAATACTTGTGGACGGAATGGTTGACGAGGCTCGAAAGGACGCCGCGGGACTTGTTCGTAAAATCGAAGCCGAGGCAAAGCAAAACGGCGAACAAAAAGCCAAGGAAATCGTCGCAACGGCAATTCAGCGTTGCGCCAGCGATCAAGTCAGCGAGATGACGGTTACAACAGTCCCTCTCCCCAACGACGAAATGAAGGGCAGACTGATAGGGCGCGAAGGCAGAAACATTCGTGCTTTGGAAAACGCCACGGGCGTCGAACTTATCATCGACGACACCCCCGAGGTAGTAATATTGTCGGGATTCGATCCCGTTCGTCGTCAAATCGCACGCATCACGATAGAAAAACTCATTGCCGACGGTCGTATTCACCCCGCGCGCATCGAGGAAATGGTGGAAAAGGTCAAGCGCGACATGGAAATCACCATCAAGGACGAAGGCGAAGCCGCGTCTTTCGATACGGGCGTGTTCGGTTTGCATCCGGAAATCATCAAGCTGCTTGGCAGACTTAAATTCCGCACAAGCTACGGACAGAACGTGTTGCGCCACTCTATCGAAGTCAGCTACCTTGCGGGAATTATGGCTTCGGAACTCGGCTTGGACGTTGCTCTTGCCAAACGCGGCGCATTGCTGCACGACATCGGCAAAGCCGTTGACCAAGAGGTGGAAGGCACGCACATGCAGATCGGCGCCGACCTTGCCAAAAAGTACAAGGAAAGCAAGGAAGTTGTAAACTGCATTGCGTCTCACCACGGCGATGTTGAGCCTATGACGGTGGAAGCGGTGATTGTTGCCGCGGCCGACGCTATCAGCGGTGCGCGCCCCGGTGCCCGTCGCGAATCTCTCGAAAACTACGTAAAACGTCTTGAAAAGCTCGAAGAAATTGCCAATTCCTTCAAGGGAGTACAAAAGTCCTTTGCGGTTCAGGCAGGTCGCGAAATTCGCATTATCGTCAAGCCCGAGGAAGTCAACGACGAATCGACAGTGTTGCTTGCCAACGACATTGCCCGCCGTATCGAGAGCGAATTGGAGTACCCCGGACAAATCAAGGTCAACGTCATACGCGAAACGCGCAGCGTAGACTACGCAAAATAGTTTCAAACAATGTAAATCAGTTCAAAAAAGAAAGGGAGCGGTGTTGCCGTTCCCTTTTGAATTTATTGTTGGGGTTTGTTTTCCTCTAAGATATTTTTGTATTTTTCCACTTCGCCGCGAGCCAATTTGTCGCACAGCTCGTTAAGCTCGACGTCTGCGTGTCCCTTTACCTTTACGAACTGTGTTTTGTGTTTGTTCACTTCGTAAAGCAGAGCTTTCCACAGGTCTTGGTTTTTCACATCATTTTTTGAAGCGGTTTTCCAGCCGCCGTTTTGCCAACTTCCCAGCCAGCCTTTGTTGAATGCGTCGGCAATATATTGAGAATCGGTGCAAATGTCAACGTCGCAACGTTGGTTGAGGCAACGCAGCCCCTGTATAACGGCAAACAATTCCATTCTGTTGTTGGTGGTGCTTTTGTCGTAGCCGCTGATTTCCTTTTTGATTCCGTTGTAGACCAAAACTGCCGCCCACCCGCCGATACCGGGGTTTCCGGAGCATGCGCCGTCCGTGTAGATAGTTACTTTCTTCATAAAATCCAAACTATTTTTGTCGTATCAATTGACATTAACTTTCCTTTACATTATAATAGAAAAGTACCAAAACTTGCAAATGTTTTGCAACAAATATTTTAGGGGAGTGGCTCAACGGTAGAGCAGCGGTCTCCAAAACCGCCGGTTGCGTGTTCGAATCGCGTCTCCCCTGCCAAGGGGGGCTGTCGCAAGTGGACAAAATTCACTTACGGCAGCCCCTCTTTTTGAGTGTTTTTACAAATTAACAGGGTTTTGAGCACTTTTCGGGGTGTTTTTGTGCATAACTTGGGATTTTTGTGTAGCAGAATATAAGAGGATGTGGATTCTTCCTCCCTGCAATGGCTCTTTTCTATTGTCCAATTCTTCAGGCGGTATTCTTTAATTCAAATAATTGTTGCTTAAATCTACCGTTTTCCTTACGAGATTGTAATTTGCATATATTATACGCAAATGCAATTAGCATAAATTGCG
>CANRHN010000022.1 GCA_947630425.1 uncultured Clostridia bacterium
GTCAAACAGCTTGCCGCATACGGAACACATGTAGTGAGCCTCTACGCCCGTGTGTTCGCAGGTGGCGTCCTGTTGAGGTATAAGCTCACCGTAGGTGTGTCCGTTGGCGGGAATTGTCTGTGTGGACGTTGTGCTGCATACCTCGCAGGTGTAGGTTATATGTCCCTCTTCTTCGCAGGTGGCAGGAGTTACAACGCCGTTGTCCCAGGTGTGGGCAGCTTTGGGAATTACCAAATCGGCTGCGTCATACTCGTTGCCGTCATCGTCCAGCTTGGCAGAGCAGTTTGTGCATTGGTAGTAATCGTGCGTACCTTCTTTTTTGCAGGTGGCAGGCTCTTCCGGCACCCATGTTCCTTTGGTGTGAACTCCCGTTGCGGGAATGTTTTCCGTTTTGGTCTCGTTGCAGCCCTCTACCGTGCAGTGGAAGGTCATTTTGCCTACCGTTCCGCAACCGGGCTCTTGAGTTTGCGTTCCGTTGTCCCAAACGTGGTCCGTCTTGTCGACGGGCTCCGTCCTTACAACTTCGCCGCAAACTTTGCAACGATATGTACGTGTTCCTTCGGTCTGACAGGTGGGCTGAACGGTAATTGCACCGTCATCCTCTACGTGACCGTTTTTGCAAGGGTCTTGGTCGGTGGGATCGACAGGTCCGGGGTTGTCGTTGCAGGCAACAAGCAGAACCGTCATCGTCAACGCAAGCAAGAGCGCAAGCAAAACAAGGATTGTTTTCTTCTTCATGGCTTAATCTCCTTTTTGAAATAAAAAAAGCACCGTAAAGGGACGAATTTGCCCTTTACAGTGCTAAATTGGCGTTTTTTGAGCGCAAATACCATGCGTGGGAGTACAACTTCCACGTTTACAAGCTAAATTATATCTGTTGTAACGTCTGAAGAATAACGCGCGCATGTTAAGTCCTCAAAGTTCAAAGATAGATGTAGCTGACTATATTATTATAATATATCACCCTTAAACATTTTGTCAATAGAAAATTGCCAATTTTTGACAAAAATTTGCGCCGCGCAAAACCGTTGGAGTATAGTTGACGCAAAATGCCGCAAAATACCCGCAGGAGGTTTTTATGCAACAATCCAATGACGCAAAAAGAGAGGAAAAAATCAATTTTGCTATAGGCGTTGTCGTTTTTTCGGTGGTAATTGCTCTTGTTACCGTCCTCGCCGTGTTTTTGATACGCGTTGCTCACCGCAATGCAGGGGTAAGTAACGTTTTGCCGAAGCCGCCCGAGCCTCTTGCCAAGGTGACGCTTACCGCACCAGACGTGACGGTTACTTACGGCGAGGAGTTGCCCGAAATGCCCTGCGAGGTTTCTTCGGACGCCGAATGTAACGCCGTAGGCAAAGTGAAAGACTGCAAGCTTGAGGTGGGAGTGTACGACATCGACGTGGAAACGGACATAGATACAAGCAAGTATCAAACGGAGATCGTTGGCGGCAAACTTACCGTTTTGCCCAAGCTGTTGCAGGTGCAAGCGCCCTTTGTAAAGGAATATGACGGCGGTTGCACCATTGCACGACCGCAAATAAGGCTGGACGGAGTGCTGGAAAACGACGACGTGTCGGCAGAATGTGACGTGTTGTACCTTGACAACAAAAACGTCGGCGTTGGCAAAACGGTTTTGCTTTCCAACGTGCGGTTGGTGGGCAAGGACGCCGCAAACTACATTCTGCCCGACTTTGCCGAGGGCATTGTTGTGCCCAAAATTGTGCGTTTTGAGGGGCTGAAGGTGGCAAACAAGCCGTACGACGGCACAACCAAAGCCACGGTTGAGGATCTCGGCACGCTGTACGGCGTGTGCGAGGGCGACAGCGTCGCCATTGGCAACGTGACGTCGCATTTTGAAGGGGCGGACGTCGGCAAGCAAAAGGTTACGGTGGAAGTGACCCTTGTTGGCGCAGACAAGGACAACTACACCGTCGTTCCGATGACGTACAACGCCGAAATTCAACAAAAATCGAGCTTTTGGGACAAAATTTTCAACAAAGAACCAATTGCGCCCACAAAAGTTGAGGGCTGAAAAAAAATTTTATTGCAAATGCCGACGAAAGGCTGTATAATATAAGATAACATTGACCGTCAAAGGAGATAACGTTATGAAGGCTCGCAGAGGAATGCAAATAACCGTGGGAGTGCTGGCTCTGCTTGTTGCAAGCTGCCTTGTGCTGTTTACGCTTGCTTGCGTTGCGTTTGCATTTATACCGAAGTTGCCAAGCGCAATTGCCGACTTGCCCAAACAACTGAAAAACGGATTTGTTGCCGTTGCCGATTGGCTGACGATAGGCTCGCTGTACTATGTTGTTCCTCTTGCGGCTTACGCTTTTCCCGTTTTGCTGTTGGTTATCGCCGCGGGACTGCTGCTATCAAAGAAGGGCAAACAGGGCAAGTACATTGCAGGCTGCGTGCTGACGTTGATCGGCGTTGCCGTGATAGCGGGATTTTCCATCGTCTGCGCAAAACCGCTTTTGGGCGAGAATGCAATTGTGTTGCAAGGCTCGGCTGCGGGAGCGTTGGCGTTGACAGTGCTTTTTGCGGGGTTGGCTCTTGGACTGAAACCGAAGCAAAATCCGCAAGAGGAGCTTGAACAGGCGCAAAGCTCCGAACAAAAGGGCGAACAAGTCGGCGCGACGACGGAGGAAGGCACGGAAGAACAACCGACGGAACAAGAGCCTGTTGCGCCTTACGTGCCGCAGGAAGTAAGCGTGGAAACCGCCGTTGAGGAAGTCTACGGCAAGGAAGAACCCAAACGCGTTCCCGACAGCAAGCTGGAAACGCTGAAAATGCTGTTGGACGTTGGCGCAATAAGCGAAGAAGAATACTTGAAGCTGTTGGAAAGCTACCTGAAATAACGGCGCACCACCGCCAAAAACAAATGCAAAAAAGACCCGAAAATGGGTCTTTTTGTATGATTGCTTTTGCGTTACTTGGTAAGAGTGGCGGAATAGCGGAAATCATTCATGCTGTCGGAATCGTTCAATTCAAACTTAAAGTCCATTTCCGAACCATTGATTACCAATTCTATTTTGGTAACATCGTACACACCGCTGACGTCTGCCGTTATCACACCGTCCTTGTAGGTGTAAGTACCGCTGTAAACCATGCCCTCTTTGAGAGTGATCGTTATCTTGCCGTCTGCGGTAAACTCTACCGTTATCGTATTTCCCGTCAAATCGCCAAAGCTCGGTGATGTTTGGGTTACAACTCCCGACCATGTTCCCACAATGTTGAGTTCTGATTTTTTGGTAAGAGTCGCCGTGTAGGTGAATGTGTACCACTCGGTTTGATCCTCTATGGTGATACTCAACTTCAGCTGACCGTTGTCGAGAGTGAGAGTGATTGCATTGACCGCATAGTCATTGTTTATGTCCCAACCCGTTGCAACAATGCCGTCTTTGTCATTGTAAGTGTAAGTGGCTTGGAAGGTGTATGCGTCGCTCAATTGTACAGTTACCGTTGTTTCGTCGAAAACAATTTGTACGGATTCTTCCTTTAAGCCACCCGTTCCTGCAAGAGTTCCCGTCCAAGTGCCGACTACGGGCGAACCGACAGGTTCTTCGGACTGCTCTTTTGTAAGAGTCGCCGTAAAATCATACGACCATTCAGAGTTTTGCGTGAGAGTGAGTGAAACTTCGAGTTTACCATCCTTAACAGTAATGGTTATAGAAACTTCCCATTCATAGTTGTAATCACTCCAACCGCTTGTGGAAACTTTGTTGTCGGCAAAGGTGTACTTGCCCGTGAAGGAAAGGTTGTGCGCAATCAAAGAAACATTGCCGGCTCCGTCAAAAGTGAGTTCTATCGGTTGACCGTTAAAGTTGCCATTGCTTCCGCTCAACGTTCCTTTCCAAGTGCCGACGATATCCAAGGCTTCCGTTTTTCCCGCAGTGAGCTGCACTACCACGTCGTCGTGAGAAAGGGTCAGCTCGTCGCCGTTAAAGGTGTACTCCACGTCGCTTACCGTAAAGACGAGAATGTTGTTGCCGTCAATGCGTCCCTTGAACTCTGTGCCGTTGAGCGTACCGCTGAGGTCGGATTTGATTTCCAACTCCACGCCGTCGCCGATGTACTTGCCTACAAGATTTTCGTCAAAGGTGGGCGCGGTCTTTTCCCCTTCGTAATCGGGAGCGTAGAACACAACGCCGTCGCCGAACGTGTAGCTTTTGGCGTCATAGCCCACAACAAGCTGTTTGTTGTAGTAGAAGGTGTAAGTGGGCTTTTGACTATCATTGTAAATCGTGTACACAGTGCCGTCGGAGTTGATTGTGTAGGACTTCCAATCGTTACCATAACTTGCATGATATTCGTTCGTCTCGCTATCGTACAGATAGAACAGGTTTTGTTGTCCCAAACCGTCTATAACCAAAACGTAGTATCTGCTACCGTCGGCTTTGTCGTTGAACCAAATGCCGCGATAACCGTCGTTGGCTGCGGAAGTTGCAACGTTTTGTGCCGCTTGTGCCGCAACGTAGTCGAACGCCAAAATTTCGCCCGTGACAAAGTTGTAGCACACGACGTTGTTGCCGTTGAGAACATAGCTGCCTTCAAAGTCGCCGCTGACGCCGCCCACGCCGTCAATTTTGAGCGTTTTGCCCTCAAGCGTGTAGTCTCCGTACTCCGCTCCCACCTTGGTGAGGGTGTACACGTCATAATAATTGCTGTATTTGCCGGATTGTGCAATGTAGCTTGTTCCGTCAATCGTCACCACCGTGCCGTCCTCAAATGTGCCGCTTACCGTGACGTCCTGCAAAACGCCGTTTTTGACGTAGTAGCTGCCTTTTTCGTTGACAAACAGCGTGTTGTTACGCTCGCCGTCAACAATGTAACCACGCAATGCGCCGTCCGTTGCCGGTGCAATGATTGTAGAACAACGCGCCGTTTGACCGCGATTGATATAGCCGTACATTATGCCTTTGGTTTGATCGTAAGTGAAGGTGCTGACCAAGCTGTCGATGATAATTTTGACCTTGGTGCCGAACAGGTAGTATCTGCCCGTGCCAGAGCCGAAGGAGCTGGTAAGCGTGCCGTCCGCCGCAAAGGTGATGGTACGATTTTCCTGATAGTCGGCGTACATGTAGAGCGTGTTGTTTTCGCCAATGAACGCTTGGTCGGAGTAGTCCTGCGCACCGAGCTTTGTGTAATCCTTTTTGTTGTCTGCGTAGCCGCTCTTGCCCACAAAGTTTGTGGTAAATCCGCTTGCGGTAATTTGAATGGTTGCAGAAGAGTAGCGGTCTTCCACTTCCTTTCCCGTAACCGTCAACGTGTTACCCAACTGCGTGTAGGTTGCGCGTATGGGTTCGTCCACACCGTCGAGAATGAGCGTTATGTTCTCGGTTCCGCTGAATGTGATGATGTCGCCGTCGGCAGAGAAGTACTCTCCCAACAATGCCATTTCTTCAACTTCCGTAAATGTGTAGGTTACTTCTGATTGATTTTCATACTTTTTGTACTCAATCACGTTCTTTCCGCTGCCATTGGGGGCAATTGTGCCGACCAAGTAGTCGCCGTCAAGCGTTTCGATGATGATATGTTTGCCGTCGCAACGCCAAACGCCGTCTACAGACGTGCCGCTGGATGAAGTTACGTACTGCGCTGTGCCGTTTGCGTTGAGAACGATAATTCCCACTTGATTGCTGTTATAACTGTTCACGCCTTCGTAAGTTCCCGCAAAATCGCTCAAATCATAGCGGCGTGCCGTCAACGTGATGTTCTTGACAACGGGCAAGTAGAAGCGGTAATCCACTCCTCCCGCAAATTGCCAATCCCAGAAAACATTGTTGTCGGCGTTGTCGGCGGGATCCAATCTGCGGATGGTTTCGTAGTAGTTTTCTTTGCCATAATCTTTGGAAGTTGTGCTGCTGCCATCTGCAAAAGTTACGGTGTACACAGAGTTGTTGATGTCGCACGCTCTGACAAAAGTGGGAACTACTTTGCCGTTTTCAAAGCTCCAGCTTTGCTCTGCCCATTTGAGGGTGTCAAGCGCAAATTGCTTGCTGAATTCGCCCGTCATTTCCGTTCCGTAGGTTTTGTCGGCGGTGACGCCCGTTGCCACAAGCGTATAGTGGCAATTGACCACCGCTGTGCCTTGGGCAACTTGTTCAAATTCAAACAGGTCTTCCATGCCCAAGCCCACAATTCCGCCTGCCGTGCAGTCGCTTGCCGCTTCCGCCTTGGTTTTGGCGTAGCAATCCATCAAAGTGTTGTCGTATTGGGCAACACCCACAATTCCGCCTACAATACTTTCGCTTGCCGTGGGTTTCAAAGTTGTGTCGGCATAGCAGTTGATGAAGGAAATGTTGTCGCCAAATGCAGCGGCTACAACACCGCCTTGATACTTGCCGCCGTTAAAAGTGCCTGTTGCCGCAACATTTATCAATGCAAGGGCAGAGCCTGTCGCGGCATAAGCTTCTCCGAAAATTCCGCCGATGTAGGCTTTTTCGCCCAAAACGCTGACGTCGCCTTCTTCAAACTCTTGCACGTTGACGTTGAGATTTGCCGAAAGATTTTCGGCATAGATTATCGCACCGCCATCTCCTAATCTGTCGGAATGGATTATTCCCGCAATGCCGCCGATAAGCACCGTGTTGGAAGCGTACCATTGCATGTTTACGGTGACGTCCGCAGAAATGCGATCCGCTTGCGAAAGCTGCAAGTACCCTGCCACGGCACCGACGTACGCCCTGATGTTTTCCGTGTCGGCACCGGAAATGAGGGTAATTGTCATGTTTTCCAAATTGAAATTGCGTATGTACGCCAGATTTGCAACAAAACCGAACAATCCGACATACGCTTCGCGGCCCACTCTTTGCGTTATGGTAAGGTTGCTGATTGTGTGTCCCTTTCCGTCGAATTGACCTTGGAAACCGTACACGTCAGCCTTTCCGTTGAGCGTTGCCGTGCGGCTGCCCGCGGGAACATAGTCGGTGACGCCCGTCATGTCGATGTCCGCGCCCAACTCAAAATAGGCTTGATACCAATTTGCAGTTTCCGGTACATCGGGACGGTTGACATTGTAGGCAAAGGTGACAAGACCTTGCGCCGTGTGAATGACGTAGGGGTCGTCCTTTGTGCCGCTGCCCGTGATGTCCTCCACCGTCACGAACTTTGCCGTTGCAGTGACGTCACCTGTGGGCTTGTAGCCCGCTTCCACCTTGGTCTCTCCCACATACCAACCGTCGAACTTTTGTCCTTGAGGTGCTGTGGGGTCGGACGGAAGCTGCTCCGCTGTCAGAGCTTCTCCCTCGTTTACTTGTACGGTTTTTACCGTGTCATCTCCGTTTTTGAATGTGACCGTGTAGGTCGTAGGTGTGTCATCCGTCACGAACTTTGCAGTTGCAGTGACGTCGCCTGCGGGTTCATAGCCCGCTTCCACTTTGGTCTCTCCCACATACCAACCGTCAAACTTTTGTCCTTGAGGTGCTGTGGGGTCGGACGGAAGCTGCTCCGCTGTCAGAGACTCTCCCTCGTTGACTTGTACGGTTTTTACCGTGTCATCTCCGTTTTTGAATGTGACCGTGTAGGTCTCGGGTTCGTTTTCTGTGCATGCAACGACAACGCTCAGCGTCATTGCCAACACCAACAAAACCGTCAAAACGGACATCAGCGCTTTTTTCATGATTTCCCTCCTTAAAAAAAGTTGATTAAATGATACCCCCCCCCATGCCGTTTTGTCAAATGTTTGAAGTAAATAAATATATATAAATGAACATTTTGCCAACTTTTTTTCCGCCACTTTTGCCAAATAAGCAACAAAAAAAACTTTGTAAAATGCCGAATATGGAAGTAAATGGCAACATACTCGTACTTCGTCCCTATCGGCGCGTTGCGCCACAACAAGGACCGCTCGCCGCGGTAAGTCAGTAGCGGCGAGCGCGTGGCTGCTACCAACACCACACTGTGGTGATTGGCTTTACGCGCCACGCCCACACTCGTAGGGGAAGCTTCTTTGTGTCGAAACTCATCCACCGCCGTGCGGCAGTCCCCCTTCTCTTGCGTCCTCAAGAGAAGGCTTTATATGCAGTTGCCGAATATGTCGAGAAACAAGCTGTCAAAAACAACTCGGTATTTTCGCGCGCGGAGACGGACGTTTCGTCCGTAGTAGCGGAAAAAGCGAAAATTCCGTCTGCAATCGCGGACCTGCGCCGAGATTGCAGCCAAACTTGGGGGTGCTGGGGCAAGACCCCCAGCTAAGTCAAATTAAAGGAAGCCGCGTGTAGCGGCTTCCTTAGTAGTCCGACCGAGGCTGCGCAACGCGCCCGTAGGGTCACGATGGCGTAGACACCAAGCACAGAGGTGTTTATCTCTTTTTATTAAAAATTTTTATAAAGAGTTTTTATCTCCTTTTTGAGGAGTGTCAAGTCCATCCGACCGCCTCGCGTTTGGTCGGAAAAAGCTCGTTTATCTGCGAAACGTGCGATGATACGGGGACTTGAAACGCGGTTCGTTGAGAATTTCGCCTATAACCATTGCCTGAACCACATCGGAGTAGTCGCGCCGCTCATTTTCCACATTGTCATAAGCGACGTCGTGAGCGATGAAACGCACGCCGTCAAGGTCGGCGCACCCCTCATCCTTTACTTCACCGAGAGAACCCACGATTTCCTCGTAGTGTTCCTCGCTTCCTTTGTGTTCGTGCGCATGAGCGTCCGCAACGTGGGCGGCATGCTTTGCCGCTTCCTGCGCCTTTTTTCGGCGAAGCATTTCAAGATACAGATGTGTTTCGGCAGGACGTTCCGCGTTTGGCTTTGTTTGGGAAGGCTTTGCAGAGGCTTTTTTGCGAGCCGCAACGCCAATCACCACAACAAACATCACGACAAAAAAGATAACAAATCCCACGCTGAAAACAATTCCGATTGCGTCAACTGTCATTTTTTCCTACCCCATGTCACTTTTTTGCGGGTTTGTTGTCGGCGTTGTCACCGTTGCCGCTGATAGCGTTGCGCATGGCTGTGTCTGCCTGAATGTTTTGCATTTGGTAGTAATCCATGATGCCGAGACGTCCGTTGCGGAATGCCTCTGCCATGGCGCGGGGCACTTCTGCTTCCGCCTCTACCACCTTTGCGCGCATTTCCTGCGTGTGCGCCTTCATTTCCTGCTCGGTGGCAATTGCCATTGCGCGACGTTCCTCGGCGTTGGCTTGAGCGATGCGCTTGTCCGCTTCCGCTTGGTCCATCTGCAGTTGCGCACCGATGTTTCTGCCAACGTCCACGTCGGCTATGTCAATGGAGAGAATTTCGTAAGCCGTGCCTGCGTCCAAGCCCTTTTTGAGAACCGTTTTGCTGATAAGGTCGGGGTTTTCCAACACTTCCTTGTGGTACTCGGAAGAGCCGACGGTGGTGACGATACCTTCGCCTACGCGGGCTATGATCGTTTCTTCTCCCGCACCGCCGATAAGTCTGCTGATGTTGGCACGCACGGTGACGCGCGCCTTGACGCGCAATTCGATACCGTTTTTGGCAATAGCCGAAATGACGGGAGTTTCTATCACCTTTGGATTGACGGACACCTTTACCGCGTTCAGAACGTCGCGTCCGGCAAGGTCGATGGCTTTTGCCGACTGCAACGACAGCTCGATGTTGGCGCTGTGCGCGGAAATGAGCGCGTTTACAACGTTACTGATGTTGCCGCCCGCCATTACGTGGCTTTCCAACTCGGCAATGTCTATGTCCAGACCCGCTTTACGGGCACGAATGTACACGTCCACAAGCATACGGTACTTGATGCGGCGCATTTTCATTCCCACAAGACGTCCCATGGAAACATGCGCGTTGCTGACCGCAGCGATAAACCATGTTGGTATCGGCAAAAATATCAACAAAATGAGCAGCAAAACCGCAACTACGATGAGTGCAATCGCCCAAGCGGGGAAAGCCGCTCCAAGCAATGTAAACAACATATTCTTAAACCTCCTGTTTTTCTATAACTACAACGCGCTGACCTTCCACTTTGACGACAACAACCGTTACGTCTTTGGGAATGTAGCCGTCACGCGCCACCACGTCCACCGATTCGCCGCCGAAGTTGACGCGTCCGATGGGGTGCAGTGCCGTTTCCGTTGTGCCTTCACAGCCGACCAAAGCGGAAAAATCCTTTGTGCCTTCCGTTCTGCCCGTGGGAACTGTGCTGTCGGTGTGGAAAAGCGCGGTTTTTGATAGCCTTGTTTTTGTGATGAGCTTGCTGAACACCCAAAACAACAGAATGAACAGCACCAACGCTATGAGCACCATGTACAATAGCATGAGCAAATCGCCGCCGAATATCATTCTGAGAACGATACCCGCGACTATAAGCACGGTACCGCTGATGCCAAACCCGCCAAAACCGGGAATACACATCTCTATTATACACAAAACTATGCCCAGCACGAATATTGCCGCCGTCCACCAATTCATATCGGTAAACAAACGCGCAAAACTGCTGTCAGCAAAGCCATTCAGCAACAAATTTGTCAAAATGTTCATTGTTTCTCCTTGTCAGTCTACGTAGGGCTGCAGCAAGCCGATAGAACCGTCCTTGCGACGATAGACCGCTTCGACATTGCCCGTTTCGGTGTTGACGAACAGATAAAAATCGTGATCGACAAGCTCGAGGTTCTCGGCGGCTTCGATAGCCGACATGCGCCCAATCTCAAAACGCTTGGTTTTGGCAATGGTCAGCGGCGTCACGTCCACATCGGAAACAAATTCGTACTCGCCGGGAGCTGCGGGAATCTTGTAAGATTGACTGAGCTTTTCACGGTGCTTGACAAGCTGACGTTCCAACTTGGGCAGGCATGCGTCGATGTTGTAGTACATGGTGTCGCCCACCACCTCCGAACGAATGTGATTGCCGCGGAAGTTGATGGAAATTTCCATTTTGCACTGTCTGCCGAGATCGCTCAACACTATTTTGCAGGGAGTGGACGCGTCAGGAAAATACTTGTCAAGACGTTTGGTCTTGTTGACGAGAATTTGCTCGAGACGGTCCGATACGCGGTAGTTTTTTGCTACGATTTCAAGTTTCATGATGTACCTCCAAAGTGTTACATTGAAAAATTTACAAAACTTATGCAAATTTCCCTGAATACATTATACCACATTTTGACGGGATTTCAATATACTTTGTTATACGCGAACTAAAATTTTTTCGCAATATGCTTTTACCCCTTTGCGACGTTGCTTGAAAGTTGTTCACAAAAAAAATCCGCCTGAACCCAAGCGGACTTTTAGTGTAAGTATACATCAAAATTGTTGCGGCACTTTGACGAACAAAATGCGCTGCCCGTCCGTTTCTACGCGAACGGTGTCGCCCTTGTTTATGTCGCCGAGAAGCAGCTTTTCCGCAAGGGCGTCCTCCACCTTGCGCTGTATGGTGCGCTTGAGCGGACGCGCTCCGAAAGCCTTGTTGTAGCCGTCCAACGCAAGAAACCAAATCGCCCTTTCGGTAAACTGCAAATTGAGCGTTCCTTTCAACCTTTTGTGCAGCGAGTAGCACATCAGTTCGGCAATTTTTACCATGTCGTCCTTGGCAAGATAGTTGAAGGTGACAATTTCGTCCAATCTGTTGAGAAACTCGGGACGGAAAAACTTTTTCAACGCGCTTTCGATGCTGCTCTGCATCTGTTCAAACTCGTTTTGCGCGCCGAAGCCGATAGATACGGGTGTGCCATCCGTAACGCCGATGTTGCTTGTAAGAATGATGACCGTGTTGCGGAAATCCACCGTTTTTCCGTGCGAATCCGTCAATCTGCCCTCGTCCAAAATTTGCAAAAGCAGATTGAACACGTCGGGATGAGCTTTTTCTATTTCGTCGAACAGCACCACGCTGTACGGACGACGCAGCACCTTTTCGGTAAGGTAGCCGCTTTCGTCATAGCCCACGTACCCCGGAGGCGCGCCGATAAGCTTGGCAACGGACGTTTTGTCCATATACTCCGACATGTCGATGCGAATGACCTCGCTGTTGCTGCCGAAAAGGCACTCGCTCAACGCTTTGGCAAGTTCCGTCTTGCCCACGCCCGTCGGTCCGACAAAAATAAAACTGCCGATTGGACGAGTGGGATCTTTTAGCCCCGCACGCTGACGGCGCACCGCCCTCGACACCACTTCGACGGCTTTTTGTTGACCGATAACGCGCGAACCGAGTTCCTCCTCGAGGTGAACAAGCTTGTCTCTTTCCGCACGCGAAAGTTCCGAAACGGGCACGCCCGTCATTTGAGACACGACCATGCGTACATACTCCGCAGTGAGAACGTTGCCCGTGGACGTTTGCTTGTAGTAGCCTGCCAATTTGAGCTTGCTGCATGCCTCGTCTACAATATCGAACGCCTTGTCGGGCAAAAATCTGTCGGTGACGTAGCGAACGGAAAGCTGTACAGCCGCCTCTATCGCCTCGTCGGAAATGGTTATGCCGTGATGCTTTTCGTACTTGGACTTGACGCCCTTCAAAATTTGTATCGCAAGCTCGGGCGAAGGTTCTTCTACCGTGATGGGCTGAAAACGACGCTCCAAGGCGGGATCTTTTTCGATGTACAGGCGGTACTCGCGCGTGGTAGTTGCTCCTATAATTTGAAGCTCGCCGCGAGCAAGCGCGGGCTTGAGAATTTCGGCGGCGTCCATTGCCCCGTCCGAAGTGCCACCTGCGCCCACGAGATTGTGTATTTCATCGATGAAAAGCAACACGTTCTTTTCTTCCAAAACCTTGTCTATAACCTCGGTTAGCCGTTTTTCAAAGTCGCCGCGGTAACGCGTACCTGCCACCATTCCCGCAATGTCAAGCTGAATGAGACGTTTGTTTTGCAGCTCCGACGGGACTTGCTTTTTTGCAATGCACATGGCAAGCCCTTCGACGACAGCCGTTTTGCCCACGCCCGCTTCCCCCACCAACACAGGGTTGTTTTTTGTGCGGCGCGTCAAGGTCTGAATGACGCGTTCCGTTTCGTTTTCTCTGCCTATAACGGGGTCAAATCCGTTTTGAGCCGCCTTTGCGGTAAGGTCGAAGCCGTAGGGAATGTCGTGGTTTTCTTCATTTTCATCATCTTCGTAAGTCGCTGTGCCGAAGTCCAAAACCTGTTGCTCTGCGAGAGCTTTGCCTGTTGTGACGGGCACAGCGTCATTGCCGAGATTTTTGAGATTTTGACCGTTGGGCAACGAGCGAACTATGGTTTGAAAAAGCCTTTCCGGTCCTTCCGCCCCCAACCTATATACAAGCTTGCTGTATGCGTAGGTTTTGGGCATAGTCAAAATTGCCAGCAGTATGTGAGTGCATGTGACGTCGCCGTCTCCAAGTTGAGAAGCGATGACCGCTGCGCGCGTGTTCAGCTCAAACAGCTCTTCTCTCTTGACGGGGCGTTTTTCCGATTTGAGCTTTTCCTCCGTCAAACCGAATTTTTTGAGAAAGGGCGTAGCGTCGTTTTCCTCGCGTGCAAGCGCCAACAGCACGTGCTGACTTGCCACAGGGCTTTGCTGCTCTTTGGCTATCGACTCGGCGAGGAGCATTACGTTTTGAAGTGTATCGGATTGCATTTTGTCACCCACACATTTGGTAGTATATTTATTTTAACAAATAATGCAAAGATTATCAAGGGAACGACGCCTATTTGTAAAAGTTTTGTGCAAATTTGCAACTCAAAAAAAGATTCTATAAGAAATGTTGGGGGGGGTGAAGTAAACAAAATATAGAAGCTAACTTCTATGTTAGATAGGAATTTTCGCGCGCGGAGACGGACGTTTCGTCCGTAGTAGCGGAAAAAGCGAAAATTCCGCACTGCAAGTGGCGACCTGCGCGGCACTTGCAGACCTTGCGGGGGATGCTGGGGCATGCGACTCCCCAGCGAAACTTCGGCGCAACACGGCTTTGGTTAGCACCAACTACACTGTCGTGCAGTCGGTTCCGCTAACAGTCGGTTGCGCCTCTTCCCACGCAATGACACTCGCATTGCGTGGGAACCCGAAATGAAGCCGCGTGCAGCGGCTTCCTTAGCAGTCCGACCGAGGCTGCGCTTGCGCCCCGTCAGGGGTCGGTTGCGTAGTCAACCGAACAGCCTTGCGTTTGGTCGGGGGCTCTAATGGCTTTGCCATAGAGCCCACAAAGCGAAGGTTAGCCGCCTTCGCTTGAAATTTTTCTTGCTTTTCGCGCGGTTTTTCTTCCGTGTTTCAATGCCAAGCGCGAAAGCTCGTGAAACAGCGTAGGCAACAACGAAAACGCAATTGCCGTCAGATAAAAGTGCCATGGGAGCAATGTCAGACCGAAACTTTTTTGCAAGGGCGGAACAAACGCGACAACGGCAACCATAGCCAAAGATATTGCAAAGCTTGCCGCCATAAAGCGGGTGACGCCTCCGCGAAACAGTCCTTTGTCGTTACGCATTTCCAACACAAAGAACAGTTGCGACACCGAAAGCACCAAATACGCCATTGTACATGCCGCGGCGTAACTTACGGTGTTGCCCACTGCGTAGCCCGCAAGCGTGGACGCGGCAAACAGCACTCCGCCCATTGCAACGCGTCTGCCCCCTCCGCCGCTGAAAAAGGTTTCGTTTTTGAGCTTGGGCGGTCGGTCCATAACGTCCGATTCCTGTTTGTAAATGCCCAACGCCAACCCCGGCAAGCCGTCGGTTACAAGATTGATCCACAACAGCTGCATTGCTGACAAAGGGGACACACTCCAGATGATGAGCGCCAAAAACACCGACAGCACTTCGCCTATGTTGCAGGTGAGCAGATACGTGACGGATTTTTTTATGTTTTCGTACACGCTACGCCCCAACGACACCGCGTCCACAATGGTGGCAAAGTTGTCGTCGGCAAGTATAAGATCCGCCGCGTCCTTGGCGACCTCTGTGCCGCTGCCCATGGCGCAACCTATGTCCGCGGCTTTCAGAGCGGGAGCGTCGTTTACGCCGTCGCCCGTCATTGCCACCACCGCGCCGCATGCTTGCCAAGCGGAAACAATGCGTAGCTTGTCGGTGGGAGTGACGCGAGCATAGACGGCTATATTTTTCACCTTGTCCTTTAGCTCGGAGTCGCTCATTGCGGCAAGCGTTTCGCCGTCTACCGCCTCGTCGTCGCGGAGAATGCCCAACTCGCGGGCAATTTCCTTGGCGGTGTCGAGATTGTCGCCCGTTATCATCACGGCACGTATGCCCGCGCTTCGACAAACGGCAACGGCGCGGGTCGCTTCCTCTCGCGGAGGGTCTACAATGGTGAACAGCGCGCTGACGGTGAGATTGCGCTCCAATGCCTGCGAACGGGGAAAGGTGTGCCCCACTTCCTTGACGCACAGCGCAAGCACGCGCAAGCCCTTTTTGGTGTACATTCGGTAGGGCTTTTCAAATTGGGCAATGTTCGTTGCGCCCTTCATTGCTTCGAGACTGCCCTTTGTGACGGCAAAGTAACGTCCCTCCGACTTGACTACCACCGTCATGAGCTTGCGGTTGCTGTCGAAAGGAATTTCAAAAAGCCTTTCGGAAGGGCGTTTTTCCCGACGAAGGGACGCAACGGCAATTTCGGTCGGATCGCCCAACCACTCTCCCGATTGATTTTGCACCGCGTCGGAACACCAACAAAAAGCCTCTACAAGCTCGCTGTTGTCAAGCTTGTCGCGCAAGACGTAGCTTTTGCCGTCAAACACGCCGACGAGGCTCATTTTGTTTTGCGTGAGAGTGCCTGTTTTGTCCGAGCAGATCACCGTTGCGCTGCCCAACGCTTCTACGGCAGTCAGCCTCTTTACAACGGCGTTTTTGCTTGCCATACGTTCTATGCCCTTGGCAAGTACAACCGTCACCACAGCGGGCAACCCCTCGGGAATTGCCGCCACCGCAAGAGAAACGGAAGTAAGCAACACGTCCACAAATACCGTTGTGAGAGGCGCGCCGCGATTGTTTTTGACGCCCTTGACAAAGCCGATGACAAGCACCAGCAAGCACACGGCAAGACACACCACGCCTATCACCTTGGAAAGCTGCTTGAGCTTTTGCTGCAATGGGGTTAAAGTTTCGCCGGAATCGGACAGCATGTCGGCAATTTTGCCCAACTCGGTAGACTTGCCCGTTGCGGTCACCTCGGCAACGCACCTGCCCTTTGTGACAAGACTGCCGCAAAACACCTTGCCCGCGTCCTTGTTTCGTCCGACTTGAGTGGCGGCGAGCTTTTCGACGGGTACGCTTTCCCCCGTCAGCGCAGACTGATTGACAAACAGTCCCTCGGCAAAGAGCAGACGACAGTCGGCAGTTACCACGTCCCCCGCCTCGAACAGGCACACGTCGCCGACCACCAAATTGCTGCTTTCCAAAAGACGAACCACGCCGTCGCGCACAGCTTTTGTTTTGGGCGAGGTAAGTTTTTTCAACGCTTCGAGGGAACGTTCGGCGCGATATTCCTGCACCGTGCCGAGAATGGCGTTGCAAAACACTATTGCCACAATGATAAGAGGCTCTAACAAATCCGACTTGTCGCCCGAGTAGATTGCCATACCGAAAGACAGTGCCGCGGCAACAAGCAAAATTACTATCATCAAATCGCCGAATTGAGCAAAAAATCTGCGAAAAAAGCCGCGTTTTGACTTGTGTTCGGTGACGTTTTCGCCGTCGCGCGCAAGACGTTCGGCGGCTTCCGCTTCCGTCAAACCTTTTTTGAGAAAATCTTCCGTCGTCAAACGCTCACCCCGCAATCCATATTCGCCTTAATATATGTACAAGCCACGGCTTTTAGAATGTGCGACGCGCGTTGTTAAAAAACACCCCCGACCTTGTTTAACAAGGAGCGAGGGTGTTCGCACGCAAAAATAAAAAACTATGCAAAAAAATAGTAGTTTGCGCGAAATTATAGAGTGTGAAAGCTACCCAATGGTATTTTCCTCACCGATACTTTTGACATTAAAAATATCAATAAACTTATTTGTTGCCTTGACACAATGGTATTAACGATAAAAACATTGATATAAGAATAGCGATTGCAGATAGTCTTGTCAATAATGCCAACTTCTTGTACGGTTTTGTCATAGAATTCTCCTATAAACAAATCAAGTTGCAAATCTAAGTATTTTTAAGCCTTTTCTTGGTGTCGATTTCCAACTGCCGAATGCTTTTGTCCGGCGTCGGAAGATCTTCCGGCATAGTGCCGCCAAGACCTGCTATAGTTTCTCTTACTGCTTTGCCAACTTCTCATCACAATCAGATAGCAGGCGTAACGCGTGAGCTTGTAATCTATTTGATATCGTTTTGCCCCGTTATTTACGATGAACAACTTCCTGACCTCAGGAAAATGTTGCTCTACTTCGTGCTGACTTATTTTGCAGGCAATCATAGCCGTTTTGATTACCTTGTGAAAGTTTCCCCACTTGGCATATTGCAACACCGATTGCAATTCCCGAGCGAACCAAAACTCTACATTGTTGTCATCGAAGTGTTTTATGCTGTCAAAAATGGTTTCTGTCATATCTCTTTTTGTTTGGTCTGCTACCTGACGAGCAGGGCTCTCCTCTTTTTAGATTGTTGATTAGACTACGCCTTCCGTTAATTATTATAACATGTTCAACTTATATGTGCAAGACTAAGCAATATAAAAAAAGTCCGGTTCACTTGGAACATTCTTCGGACACAAGATACCCTCACAACTTGAGGAACTAAACTTGCGAGTGCCACAACAACCGAGGAGACGCGTCTATGTCTATACAAAGAAAAACACCCCCGACCTTGTTCAACAAGGAGCGAGGGTACTCCGTGAAAAATAATCTGCAACGAACACCTCGCAATAAATTTTTACGAAGAAAAACACCCACGACTTTTTTAACACAGGAGCGAGGGTGTTCGCACGCAAAACAATTAGTAATACACTTGCTACGGAGAAAACATCTCAAACCTTATTCAACACAGACGCGAATATGTTTCCCGAAAAATAATCTGCAACGAGTACCTTGCACAAGTTTTATTTTGTTCCTTTACTAAAGGGTGCAAGGTACGAGCGAAGCCCTTTTTTCGGGGAATATGCGAGCGGCACTACAATCTGCAACGAGGGCGTAGCCCGAAGCGAAGCCGTTTTGTGCGCAATGCACGAGTTCCCACCCATATTTTTAATATATAACCTGCACCTCGAAGCCCTTTTTTCACGGAGTACCCGAGCTAAACCACTTCGCGTATCTTGCCCTCGGCGTACTGTTGAGCCTTGTATCTGAACTGTTTGCGATAGTCGTGAAGAGCAAACGGCGTGTAGACGATGAGGGAAAGCACCTCGGCAACGGGGTAACAAAACCAAATGCCTTGCTGCTGCCACAAAAAATTGAAAAGTATTGCCGACGGAATGAGGAAAATCAGCTGCCGCGAAAGGCTCATAAGCAAGCTGGAAACGGGGCAGTTGATGGATTGCAGCATGTTGATGACAAGTATGCTGAATGCCGCGGGAATAAAAGCAATGCTTATGGCGCGGAAAGCGTAAGAACCCTCCTTGACGAGAACTCTGTTTGCCTCTTCGAGCTGTTGTTGCGTTTGACCGTTTGCCAACGTGTGGCTTTTGAATATCGACATCAACGCCTGCGGAAAGATCTGAAACAGCAACGTTCCCGCCGCCATCACTCCCAAAGCGATGTACAACCCCAACTTGAAAGTGTCGTTAAAGCGTTTTTTCTCATTTGCGCCATAGTTGTAGCTCATGATGGGCATTGCGCCCTGCATCAACCCGAACACGGGCATAAACACAAAGGACTGCACCTTGAAATACGCGCTCAAAACGGTAATGCCGTTGGCGTACTTGCGGAGCATCACGTTCATAATGATGGTCACAACGCTGTTCATTGCGTTCATTATAAAAGCAGGCAAGCCTATTTTGAATATGCGGAAGAAATACTTGCGTTGAGGACGAAAGCCCTTGAGAGAAATGGAAACGTCCTGTTTTTTTACAAAGAAAGCAACAATGTCTATCGCCGCTGCCGCCCACTGTCCGATAACGGTGGCAAGGATCGCGCCCAAAACTCCCCACTCGAACCACACAATGAACGCCGCGTCCAACACAATGTTTGTTACCGCGCCCACAAGCTGCGTTATCATGGGGATCTTCATGTTGCCTGTTGCTTGCAGCATTCTCGCGCAGGTGATATCCATAATCACGCCGATACTGCCCGCCATGTAAATTTCGAGGTAAAGCGCGCCCTGATTGACCACGTAGTTCACGTCGGAAGCATTGTCGCTGTTGACAAACAGCTTCATAAAGGGTTTGGAAATGACAAACGCCAACCCCAACATTACAAGCCAACACACTATCGCCATAACAACAGCCGTTTTCGCCGCCTTGTTGGCGTGTTCGCGATTGCCTTCGCCGAGCTTGCGCGCAATGTAAGCGTTTGCACCCACGCCGATACCTATACCCAACGCAACAACGACCATAGTCAATGGCATTACGATACTGACGGCGTTAAAGCTGTCCTGACCTATGGCGCTGCCCGCATAGTCTTTGGGAACGTAGCTTATGCCCGTCAGGAACAGCGAATCCACAATGTTGTACATCGACTGTACAAGCATGGAAATGATTGCCGGCAAGCTCATTGTCAAAAGCAGCTTGCCTATGCTCGTGTTGCGCATCTTGTCGGACAACAGGTGTTCGGATTTTTCTTTTATGGCAGTTGATTGTTCGTTAATTTCGTCCATAGTACACAAGAAACGGTTGCCGCTTCCGACAACCGTTGATATTTTAACATAATTTTGTCTTTTTCACAACTGATTTACGCCAACAAGTTGAGCAAATTGCTCTTTGGAAAAATCGGTATATTGCCGAATTTGTTTGGGCAAGCTGCAATGCAGCGGCGGTTCGCCTTCGAAGTACACCGAACTCAAATTTACAGGCAGAGTGCCTGTTACGCAATCCAAAATTACCGTTACGCTTGCGGGCACAAACAACCGCAACACGTTGGGCAGCGAATTTGGAGCGACAACGGACACGCCGTCGGGAATAGCAAAGTAACCGCCCGTCAGCTCGGGACAAAAGAACATTACCGCGCCGTCCTTGCTGAGCAAAACGTTGTTTTCCGCTTTGAGATAAGGATTGCCGCTGTCTACCTGCACCTTGCCGACAAATCTGTTTTGCCGCAAATTGCAGTTTACGTCAACGGAAGCCGCAGTTGCGTTGATGTGCAGCACTTCGTCCTTTTTGCCCAAGGGGTACAAAATCAGACGCGCGCCTTGTTGCGAATACAAAACTCCGTTGTCCGCGCTGAAAAACTCGTTGCCCTCCGCCGCTATGCCTTGCAATGTTTCACACTCGTAAATACCGCTGTTTCGCGGAATGGAAGTCGTTTCCTCGGGCAGTTCGAACCAACTTTGCTCGCGCGCAACGGGAAAGCAAATCAGCTGACTTTTGTCTTTGGAAAACAGCACGCCGTCCACGCTGCACAAATCGGGATTGGCTTCGTCCACGGTTATGGATTGGAGAAAGCCAAGCTCTTCGGCGTCGAAGTAGTCCACATTGAACTGCTTGAAACTTGCGGGCAAGCTCAACGAACGCGCATAACCGCCGTATACCAAAATGCCTTGCGGTTCAAAGTCCACAACGGGGTAGGTTTGGTCGTCGTAAACAACCGTGGCGGGAACGACGCAATCGACAATATCGTCGGAAACCTCGTCACTCGGCACAAAGTACGCCACGTGCGCCTCGTTTCCGTCAAACACATAAGCAACGCCGTCTATGACAACCTCTGGGTAAGGGGTGGGCGGACACGCCGCAAACAGCAAAAGCGCGGGAACAAGCGCAACCGCTACCGTCAGAAATATCAAAAACGCTTTGGTATTTTTTTTCATGGGTCACCCTACCAATTTTTCCAATGCTTCAAATTCCTGCGCGGTACAACCCAAATGGATTTCTGCGTTGAAATCTCCGTCGTCCAACAAAGCGGGAAGAACGTTTGCCTCGCAAAAAATTTCCAATGCCTGCCCAAATACAACGCCGTCGGTTGCAAAGCTGTCCAACAACACCGCCACGCTTGCAGGCAAGTATACATACTGCACGCCATCAAGCACACGGTAGCCAACGATGGTCACTCCGTCGGGAACGCGTAGCGTTTTGCTCTTGCGGACGCAGAACATCAACTCTTTACCGTTTGAGCCGAGCAGCATGCCGTCCGCGGCAACAAGACTGTCCGAAAGCGATTCCGCTTGCTTGATGTTTTGGTTGTCCCAGATGTGACAATCAATTGCAAAGGAACGAAGGTTGGAGGGCGCAACAAAGGTTTGATTGGGACGGTTGAGGGGGTAAAGAACCATTTCCTTGCCGTCCTTGGTGTACAGAACGCCGTCCACCGCTTGATAGCGGTCGTTTTCCTCGATCGTCACGCCCTGCAAATAGGGGTTAGCCCACAATGCAATGTCGTCTGTGTACAAGTAGTCGGCGCACAACTCCACCGTGACGTCCTTTTTTGCCGCGGGGTAAACGTACAGCGTACAATCGCCGTTTTCGGCAATGCGATACAAAACGCCGTCGTGACTGCGAAAAGCCTTGTTGTTTTCCGCTACGCTTATGGACGTAAGCGCGTCAATGGCGGCAAGGTCGCAGTTGATGTACTGCACGTTTTCCGAAAGAACAAGCTGATTTATTTTTACTTTTGAGCTTATGCTGTTGCCTTCGCCGAGGGCGTCAACGGTAAACTTCTTTTTGCGGTACTCTACCGTGGCGGGAACGGTAAACTTTTGCGGTTCGCTGCCGTCGGAGACAAACTCCGACAATACCGCGGTCTTGTTTTGCAAATCCAACCAGTAAACGGCATTGCCTACAGTGACATACTTGTAACCGCTGTCGGCGTTTGTCAATATTATCAAAGGAACGCAGCCGCCGAGCAACGCAAGCATTGTCACGCAAAGCGCAATTCCCATCAAAATTCGCAAAAATCTTTTCATAACGACTCCTTTTGCGAGTTTTCGCGAACATACCTGCAAAAACGCACGGTGTAGCCGTTGTCATCAACAGGTTCTCCGTTTTCCGCAAGACGCCAATCGCACAGCAAATCGAGATTGGGGAAAAACAGCTGCGGCTGTCCGTCGGCAGCCACCTTGGTGACATAAACCTCGCTGCACCTGTTTAGCAAAAGCTTGTACACGCTTGCGCCGCCGATTACAAACACGTCACTTGTGTTGTAACGAGCAAGCGCTTCGTCAAGCTCGGCAACGGAGCTTACGCCGATTGCGTCGGAATAGCTTGCGCCGCTGTCGTCCAAAACAATGTTTGTACGCTCGGGAAGCGCGCCGTGCGGAAAGGACTTGTAGGTGTTTGCGCCCATTACCACAACCTTGTTGAGCGTTGTAGCACGGAAAAACGCCATGTCCTTTTTGAGACGGAAAAGCAATCCGCCGTCACGACCTATTCCCCAATTTTTGTCTACAACAACTATTGCCTTCATTTTGACACCTTTTGATGTGATACTCTGATTTTAATATTTTTTTGCGATTTTTGCAATACCCGTAGCTTTTAATTACGAAAATTTTCCGTGAAATTTTGTTCCGTCCAAGGGAATTTGTTCAAAACTTCGAGATGTGCGGAAAACGACGGTGCGGCGTTCGGGCTGTCAAATAGCCACTTCGAATTTTTCGTTAAAGGGTTCGAATTCGTAACCTTCCAATGCAAAATCGTCAACGGTAAACTTATAAAAATCCGTCACGGATTTGTTTATGACAAATTTGGGCGCGGGGTGGGCAGTGCCGCCAATCAAGCGTTTTACGGCGTTTTCGTGGCGGTCGTAAATATGAGCGTCGGCAATGACATGAACAAGCTCGCCCGCTTCCAATCCGCTCACCTGCGCAAGCATGTGAACAAGCACGGCGTACTGCACCACGTTCCAATTGTTGGCAACCGCCATATCGTTGGAGCGTTGGTTCAAAATGGCGTTCAGCTTGTTGCCCGCAACGTTGAACGTCACGGAATAGGCGCAAGGGTACAGGTGCATTTCGTGCAAATCTGCGTGCACGTAAATGTTGGTGATTATACGTCGGGAGAGAGGATTGTTTTTGAGGTCGTAAAGCACTCTGTCAACCTGATCGAATTCCCCCTCGGGGTAGACGCTTTTTACTCCCAACTGATAACCGTACGCCTTGCCGATGCTTCCCGTTTCGTCCGCCCAGCTGTCCCAAATGTGACTGTGCAAATCATGCACGTTGCCGGACTTTTTTTGCCAGATCCACAGCAGCTCGTCTATAGCCGACTTGAAAGCCGTGCGCCGAAGCGTCAAAATGGGAAATTCCTCCGCAAGATCGTAGCGATTGACAATGCAAAAACGCTTGCGCGTGTAGGCGGGAGTTCCGTCCGCCCAATGCGGCCGCACATTTGTACCCTCGTCCGTTGTGCCCCGTTCGAGAATGTCCTTGACGTTTTGTACAAAAATCACATCTGCCTTGCTCATTTGATAACCTCGATTTATATGAACAATTGTAGCAAATCGGGCTGTCGCCGTCAAATAAAAGAGTCGAACAATAACGAAAAATATTGCAAAAATTGTTCGCGTTTGAATGTTACAAATTGTCAGACGTCTATAAAAAAAAACGCACCCCATCTGCTGTTTTTGAGCAAATGGGGTGGGTTTTTACTTTTTTTTCGAACAACGCTACGTGTTGTCCGTTTTGGCAAAGGTCGCCACAACCTCTTTGAGAGCAACCGAGGCTTGCTCGCCTTCGAGGTAAGCGCGCACGGCATTTTCCGTACCGCTGCGCCTGAGTACAATTCGACAGGTCGGGTAAAGCGCGGTTATGCGATTTGCGGTGGTCGCAAGGCTGTGTTCGGTTGTCAAACGGCTGTTGGCGCGTGTGATGGGAATGCTTGCGCTGGCAAAGGGTTTGTCTACGCACTCCACGGTGTAGTTGAGCAAGCTGCCCTTTTCCGCCGTTATCTTGCACACCAACAAGGCGTTTACCACTGCATCGCTGCTCGTTGCGTAGTCGGAAACAAGATAGTGTCCGCTCTCCTCGCCGCCGAGACTCAACGAAAGCTCCACCATTTTGTCGAACACGTTGGCGTCGCCTACAGCGGAACGCACAAGCTTGACCCCCAACGTTCCGAGAGCCTGCTCCACTCCACCGTTGGTGAGGACAGTGCCGCAAACGGCGTTGTTGTGCAGCCTGTTCTTTTCCTTGAGATACTTTGCAAATGCGTAGAACACTCTGTTGTTGCTGACAAGCTCCGCGCCTTCGAACACGGCAAGTCTATCTGCGTCGCCGTCAAAGGAGAACCCCAGCGCGCACCCGTTGGTTTGCATTTTTTGTTGCAAAAATTCGGTATGAGTTGCGCCGCAATCGACGTTTATCGCCCCGCCGTTGCTTTGATTGCAGTACGCCACCACGTCCGCGCCCGCCTTTGAAAAAACAAGCGGAGCAACACGGTATGCCGCGCCGTAGCAGCAATCGAGGGCAATTTTGACGAAAGGCAGCTTGACGTTGACGGCTTTAAGTACGTCGTCGGCATAGATGTTTTCTATATCGTAAAACACCGGTTCGTAAATTTTGTTTTCCGACGCCCTTTCGCTCATCAGATTCGACATCATTCGCGACACGGCAATTTGTTTGGACGTACACAGTTTGACGCCGTAACGGTCGAACACCTTAAGCCCGTTGTCCTGCGGCTGATTGTGGCTTGCGGTAATCATCACGCCGTAGTCTCCGCCCAGCTTGCGCACAAAGTGACCCACGGCATTGGTGGGCAAAATTCCGAGATTGATGACGTTGCCACCTCCCGAGTACACGCCCTGCGCAAGAGCGGTAAAAAGATTGTCCCCCGAAAGCCTTGTGTCCCGAGCCACAACGATTATGGGGCACTCGCCGAGAAGGGCAAGGCTTTTTCCAAGCAAAAAGGCAGTACTGTCCTTGAGGGTACTGCCATACGTTCCGCGTATTCCATCCGTACCAAAGAAATTCATTGTTTATTCTCCCATGTTTATTTGATTTCTTCAGTATGCCGAAATGATTTTGCTTTTGTTTGATTTTATTTTACCGTTGCCGAGTATGCCGCGGCAAACGATCCCGCCTTTGCGCCGTCGGAGCAAGCTGTTACGATCTGTTTGAGACTGCCGTCGGTAACGTCTCCCGCCGCAAACAAACCCTTTACGCTTGTTTCGCATCTGCCGTCCACCACAAGATAACCGCGCGACTTTGCAACGCCCTCTACGTTGATGAAATCCGTTACGGGCACAGCTCCCGTTGCCACAAACAGCGCGGCGACGTCCAAACGAGTTTTTTTGCCGTTGCCGAAAACCTCTATCGCCGCCACTTCGCCGTCCCCCATAATTTGCGAAACGGTCGTGTTGTAAAGGGGTTCTACGTTGGAGTGCGCAAGAAGGGTTTCCACCGCCTTTTGATCGCCTGTCAGCTCCTCCTGCGACGTAATTACATACACCTTGCCGCAAATTTCCGAAAGGTATGACGCTTCGCTGACGGCAACGCGCCCGCCCCCGACGACGGCAACGGGCAAATTGCGGAAAAACGCCCCGTCGCAGGTGGCGCAGTAACTGACGCCATGCCCGACAAATTCACCCTCTATGCCCAACTTGTTGTGAGAAGTTCCCGTTGCGACAACCACTGCGGGAAACTCGTATTCGCCTTTGTCGGTGACGACGTGGAACTCGTTTTGCCCTTTTTGCAACGAAACCACTCTTTGGCGCACCGTTTTAAGCCCGAGAGCTTTTGCCTGCGCGCTCATGTCGCTTGCCAGCTTCCACCCTTCCACAAAAGAATAGGAAGGGAAATTTTCTATTTTGTCGATGGTGGCGACCAAACCGCCCAAACCAAACTGCTCGAACAACGTTACTTCGGCTCCGCTTCTCAAAGCGTAAATTGCTGCGGAAAGTCCCGCCACGCCTCCGCCGACAATTGCAATTTTTTTCATAGTTCTCCTTTGTATTGTAACATTTTAACACACCACGTGGTCTGCAAAATGTAATTTATTGCACAATTTGTGTTGAAATTGGCAGTTTTACCACACCAATTTGCCCTGCATCACGTTGTTGTAACGCAACAGACGGCGGTTGATGAAGCACATCAGCTCCCACACGCCCCACAGCAAGGACAGCAAGAATATATACCACAATATGTACCACCACCAGGTCAAAGAAAGATTGGGAAACAGCTCGGCTTTCAGCACGCTGCCCTCTATCATTCCCACCAAAAATTCGTTGACGTCGTTAAGATGAAATACGTGCTTGCTCAGCTCCGCAAAAACCACCGAAACGGCAATTACGCCGCCGACAATTGCCATGTCGTACCGTTTTACTTTGAATTGGCTTAGCATCAGCATTGCGCCGACGATGAGCAGGTCGTGGGTTATGTAGCCCGAAAAGTAGGTGATACCAAACGGACCTTTGTGCGTGAGAAGCTCCGGACGAAGCAAAAATCCCGAAGTGTACATTCCTCCCGCCAACAATGCAAAGTAGCAGGCAACCGCTTTGAAGGGACGCCACGGAATGAGTACTCCCAACACAAACAGCCAAAAAGCAAATGTGGAAAAGGCAATGAAAAACCTGCCCTTTGCCACGTCCATCAATTGCATTGCGAGAATGTACGCCGCTATAACCCAAAGCACTATGCGGGACGTCCATTTGTGCCGCACCAAAAACAGCACCGCAAAAACTTCCATGCAAAGCAACAGCAGGGTCAAAAAACCCACATACCAAAATTCGCCGCTAAACATGTTTCCTCCGAAAAGTATCAAATGGGGTTGATACAAATTTACTTATTTTATACAATATTAAACTCGTTTCGTCAACTCTATATGAATTAAAAATCACAATAAGCACAATTTCGTCAATTGCCGCAACTTTTTTGGTTCTATAATAAATGTTGGGGTGTGAGTAAAAAAAGATAGAGCAAAGACTCTTTTTCAGTGTATAATTGAA
>CANRHN010000023.1 GCA_947630425.1 uncultured Clostridia bacterium
CGAGTACACGGCGGCGGTTTTGCGGGTACGGTGCTGTGCGTTGTGCCGTCGGACAGCCTGAACGAATTTGTTTCTGCTGCCGCCGACCGCTTCGGCTCTGGCAAGGTTTTTCCGCTAAAATTGCGCCCTGTCGGCACAACCATACTGTAATCTGCCCAAAACTTTTGCGGTTTTTGCGCGCTGCGCCTCATTACTAAACAAAAAATTTAGCAAAATTAAAAAATGTTTAGAAATGTTAATCAATTTGTTTGACATAACTTAGCATATCTTTTATACTGTATACGTTGCCCTTGGCAAACAAATTTATTTCGTATATGCAAGCGGTCGTGCTTGTGCCGTGAAATGCGGCGGTACTGTAATAAACTTTTGGTTTTGCCAACGGGTATTTTTTTATGTAGAGGTGTCGTTTATGGTAGAAATCGGTCGAAAAATAAAGCAATATCGATTGCGATTGGATTTGACGCAGGAGGAGCTTGCCCAACGAACGGAATTGACCAAAGGGTACATTTCTCAATTGGAAAATGACCTTTGCTCTCCGTCCATTGCAACGTTGGAGGACATTTTGAACGTGTTGGGCGTCAGTCTGCAGGACTTTTTTGCCGAGCCGAAGCACGTTCAGGTGGTGTACTCCGCCGAGGACTACTTTATTTCGGAAAACGGCAGCGGCACAAGCACTTGGCTCATTCCCAATTCGCAGGTCAAGCAAATGGAACCTATCATTCTCACGTTGAAAAAGGGCGAGCAAAGCATGGAGCGAACGCCTTTTGAGGGGGAAGAATTCGGTTACGTGCTTAGCGGCGAGGTGGAGCTGCTTGCAGGCGAGGAAATCTACCGTTTGAAAACAGGCGACAGCTTTTCGTTGAGCGGCACTTGTCAGCACTCTATCAAAAACACACACAAAAGCGAAAGTCGGGTTTTGTGGGTAACAACACCGTCGAATTTTTAGGAGGCAGCAATGGACGACAAAATTATCGAAATCAAAAACGTAAACAAAAGCTACAGCGACAAGCCCGTTGTAAAAAACATCTCCCTTTCCATACGCAGAGGCGAGTTTGTCACATTGCTCGGACCAAGCGGTTGCGGCAAGACCACAACGCTCCGCATGATTGCCGGGTTTGAACAGCCCACAAGCGGCACGATACTTTTTAACGGAGAGGACATCACAACTCTGCCTCCGCACAAGCGCAACATCAACACCGTTTTCCAAAAGTACGCGCTGTTTCCGCACCTGAACGTGTTTGGCAACATAGCCTTTGGACTGAAAATGAAAACAGTGCCCGACGGCGAACCCAAAACGGACAAGCGCGGCAACACAATTCAAAAAATGCGCCACCTTACCAAGGCGGAAATTACGGAAAAAGTAAACAACGCCCTCAAAATGGTGGATTTGGAGGACTACGGTCATCGCGCCGTCAATTCTCTTTCCGGCGGTCAGCAGCAACGCGTCGCCATTGCGCGCGCCCTTGTCAACGAGCCGCAGGTGCTGCTTTTGGACGAACCGCTTGGCGCGCTCGACCTCAAAATGCGCAAGGACATGCAGTTGGAATTGATGCAGATGCACCGTCAGTTGGGCATCACGTTTGTGTACGTCACTCACGATCAGGAGGAAGCTCTTACAATGTCCGACACTATCGTTGTGATGAAGGACGGCGAAATTCAACAAATCGGCACTCCCACCAAGGTGTACGACGAACCCGCAAACGCGTTTGTCGCCGACTTTATCGGCGAAAGCAACATTTTGTCGGGAACAATGGTAAAGGACTACTGCGTTGACATTTCCGGACACAAATTCGAGTGCGTAGACAAGGGCTTCAAGCACAACGAGCCAATCGACGTCATTGTTCGTCCCGAGGACATAAAAATTGTTGCCGTCAACGACAAGCAGTGTCTGATAGAAGCGGACGTGCTTAGTTGCGTTTTCAAGGGCGACCACTATCAGGTGACGGCATTGACCCACGGGGACGAGCGCAACGAAATTGTAATTCACGACAACGTGGAAGTAAAGGTTGGGGACGTCGTTGGTTTGTACATCAAGCCCTTCGACTTTCACATCATGCACAAATCTCGTCTTATAAACGAGCTTGACGGCGAAATTTGGGAGGAAAACGTGGTGTACATGTGCGAGGGCAAGTTCCCTTGCGTCACTCAGCTTGCGGAAGGAACAAAGGTGCACGTCAAGGTGGATTTTGACGACGTGGAGTTGGTGGACGACGAAGAGGACGGCACAATCGGCGCAACGATCATTTCCGCCATCTACAAGGGCAGTTATTGGCAGTACATTGTGCGCACCGACGACTACTACAACTTTTTTGTTGACAACGATTATGAATGGTCCATAGGCGACCGCGTGGGCATAAAAATTGCCCCCGACAAGCTGTGTATCGAGGAGGTAAAGGATGAAAAGGAAGTTTAGGTTTCGCCTGACGCGCCGCGCCTTTGCCTACCCCTACATGATTTTTTTGTTGCTGTTTGTGGTTGTGCCGCTGGTAATCATTCTTATAAACGCATTTCTCGACGAAAACAGCAAGCTGACTTTTGCAAATTTTGTTGAGTTCTTTTCCGACGCGGGCGGCGGCTTGACGGTACTTGGCAATTCGCTGATAATCGGCTTGGTAACAACGCTGATTTGCTTGGTTATCGGGTATCCGTGCGCGTATTTTCTCGCAAAGTACCACGCTTCCAGCCGTGTGTTCGTGCTGATGTTTATTTTGCCGATGTGGGTAAACTTCCTCATTCGTACCCTCTCGACCAAGGCGATTTTTATGGCTTTGAATGTAAAGCTCGGCATGGGTACGGTCATGTTCGGAATGGTCTACAACTACCTGCCCTATATGATACTGCCCTTGCACACAACGCTTGTAAGTATCGACCACAGTTACATAGAGGCGGCAGAGGACCTCGGCGCGGACAAAATGGCGGTGTTCCTCAAAACAATTTTGCCGTTGTCCCTGCCGGGTATCGTCAGCGGCATAACAATGACGTTTATTCCCGCAATTTCCACGTTTGCCATTTCGGAAATTTTGTCGGGAAGCAAAATTTTCCTGTTCGGCGACGCAATCAACATGCACTTTTCCAAAACGACCAACAGCTTCGGCGTGGGCAGCGTGATGAGTCTTGTAATGTTGGTTTTGGTGGTCGTTGCAAACGTCATCGTAAATTTGACAAGTAAGGACGAGGAGGCGACAAGCGTACTATGAACAGAACATTCGATTTCCTCGCGCTTTCGCAAACAGCGGCAAATTGGTTGCTTGCCATACTGTGCGTTGTGTTGGCAATGCAAATCGCCATTCTCGTGTTTATTGTCGTGCGCCGTTCGGGCAAAACGGGCAAGTGTCGCATACGTGAACGCGTTCGCTCCGCCGAGAGTCGTTCCCCGCGCCAAAAGAAAAGCTCGCGCAAGCTATTTGCGCGCGTGTGCGCCGACGGCTACCTCGGATTGGTGTTGGCTTTGCTGTACCTGCCCATTTTGCTGATAATCGTGTTCAGCTTTTCCGGTACCAGCCGTTTCAGCTTTGCCAACGGTTTTACGTTTGACAGCTACAAGCAATTGTTCGATTCCGAATATAACGAAGGCTTGCTCGACGCTCTGAAATACACGGCGATTCTCGCTGTTTCCGCAAGCGTCATCTCAACAATTTTGGGAGCGTTTTCCACAATAGGAATTTACGCCTTGGGACGTAAGATGAAAAAGATAACGCTTACCGTCAATCAACTGCCTATGATAAACAGCGAAGTGGTAATGGCAGTCAGCTTGATGGTGTTCTTTGCGGCGTTCAGCTTTGTTTTCCCGCAGGGAATGACGCGCCTCATCATCTCGCACGTGGCGTTTTGCACGCCGTATGTGGTGTTGTCTATTTTGCCGCGACTGCAAAAAATGGACCCCAACATGTACGAGGCTGCGCTGGATCTCGGCGCAAATCCCTTTACCGCAATGCTCAAGGTGGTGTTTCCTTACATCATGCCCGGTATCGTCAGCGGTTTTGCAATGGCGTTTACGCTTAGCCTTGACGATTTTATTATCACGCAATTCAACAAGGGCGACACGGGCATAGAGACGCTTTCCACCTATATTTACGAGGACGCGCGCGTAAAATCTCTCGAACCGTTTTGGTTTGCGGTGTTCAGCATTTTCTCCGTGGTGATGTTTACGTTGCTTTTGCTTATGAACATCAAAAAGAACGCAAAGGAGGCAAAAAAATGAAAAAATTTGTTTCCGTTTTGGCAGTTTTGCTGCTTGTGTGTTTTGTGTTGACCGTATTCGTCGCCTGCAAAAAGGAAGAAGCGGACACCCTTGTCATCTACAATTGGGCGGACTACATTTTTAACGAAGGTCAAATGGAGAAAGAGTTCAAAAGTTACTACAAAGCGATGACGGGCAAGGACGTTGAAATAACCTACGTTACCTTCGACACCAATGAAACCATGCTTACGCGTCTTACCAAGGGGGACAGCAACGTGGACGTGGTGTGTCCCAGCGAGTACGCCATTCAAAAGCTGATAGAAATGGATATGCTTGTTCCTCTGCATTACTTTGACGAGGAAAAGTACGTAAAAGACTTTACCAAGAACGTTGACAGCAGCGTTTACGTACACAACGCCGACAACGTGGAACAGGGAATTCGCGACAAGGTGGGCGAAACCTTCGGGAACATCGAAATCACCGCCGACAACAGCAAAAACAAGGGCAAGCAGGTCAGCATGCTCGACTACTTTGTGCCTTATATGTACGGCACGTTGGGCATTTTGTACAACAAATTCGAGTTTGAGCGGCTGGGTATCTACGACAGCGAAACCCTTAACAAAGCCAATTGGGGCATTTTGTTCAACGACAACGGCGAGGGCGAAGTGCTGAGCGACGGCTTGACGGGCAACATCCTGATGAAAGACAGCATCCGCGACAGCTACGCCGCAACGGTGTTTTACCTGTTGGAAAGCGGCGGTTTGGACGAACTCAAAAACAGTGATGGTAAGTTCTATACCGAAATGTCGGCAAGCGAATTGATAAACGAAGTGGACGACAATTTGTTGGAATTGGTAAAAGACGCGCTAAAAGATCAAAAAAGACAATTGTTCGGCTACGAAGTGGACTTCGGCAAGGACGACTTGCTTTCCGGTAACGCCATGGTGGACCTTGCTTGGAGCGGCGACGCGATGTACGCCGTGGAGGAGAGCTGGGACGACGAACGCGAGGACTACGAGTTGGCGTACTACCTGCCTCACAGCACGGGCAACATTTGGTTTGACGGCTGGGTGGTGCCCACAACCTACGACCCCGACCATTGGGATGCTATCAAGCTGTTTATCAACTACCTCAATCGTCCCAACGTGGCGGCGAAAAACTTGTTGGAAATCGGTTACACCGCGGCAATCAAACCGCAGGTGTTGCTTGATGACGAAAATGCGATGAGAATACTTGCCGAGGGCTACGAGTACGACCCCGACGACCCCGACGAAATGGCGGAGTTTACCGACTACTTTTTCCACTACGAGGACGAAATCGACCTAAGCAATTGGCGTTACCCGTTTGAAAGCGCGGAAATCAACTCCGACAACTATCGCAACATCGACAGTCTCGGCGTTATGCGCGACTTCGGCAACAAAAATCACGACGTGGTGACGGCTTGGAACTATGCCCGTTCTGCGGGAGTAAGCGCGCTGCCCATGCTTGGTTGGACCGCCCTTGCAGTTGTGGTCGTTGTGGGCTTGGTGTGCCTTATAATTTGGCTGAAACGCCTCAAAAGTCACAATGTGCGACTACGGTAAATTGTATCAATAAAGTTGTAAAAAAAGCCGTTTTGTGTTAAAATAAGTTTGTATAACGAAATATGTAATAGAGTTATACCAACTATAACGCATTGAATGGCTTTTTTGCCTTAACTTAGAAAAATATGAGAATACTTCCTTCTCCTCAAAAATCCGAAAATATCAGCGGCAGCTTTTGTATTGACGGCAACGCAATGATTTTCTGCGACGGCGAATTTGTTCCGCAGGCAGAGCGTTTTGCCGATCTTGTGTACGAGAGCTGCGGTTTCTTTTTGCATTTCACCGACGTGATAGAAAACGCGCAAATCATCTTTTCCAAGGACAAAGCGTTGCCCGACGAAGGCTATGTTATCATGATAAACCGCGGAGTTGCCACAGTTACAAGCTCCACGACAAGCGGCTGCTTCTATGCAGTGGAAAGCCTGCGTCAAATTTTCAATCTTGACGTCAAACAGCAACGCGTTTTGTGCGCCGACGGCTACGTGGAGGACAGCCCTCGCTTTGCCTACCGCGGCTTTATGTTGGATATCTCACGTCACTATTTCGACCTCGACGTTTTGAAACAGTTGGTGGATTTGATGTCGCAAGTCAAACTCAACGTGCTGCATTTGCACCTGACGGACGATCAGGGTTTTCGTCTGCAAATAGACAAATACCCGCTTTTGACGGAAATTGCCAGCAAGCGCGAGGGCTCCGAGGTAACGGTAAACGGCGAAAGCTACATTGACGACGTGCCTCACGGCGGCTATCTTACCAAGGAACAGGTTCGGCAATTGGTGGAGTTTGCCGCTATGCGCAACGTTACGATTGTGCCGGAAATCGATCTTCCCGGACATTTCGTCGCCGCGCTTGCCGCCTACCCCGAGCTTAGTTGTACGGGTAATGTCGCCGAAGTGCGCAAAAAATGGTCCGCTTCCAAAGACATTCTGTGCGCAGGCAACGACAACGTGTATCAATTTGTTTGTGACGTTTTGGATGAAGTGTGCGAATTGTTCCCTTCCCCCTATGTGCATCTGGGCGGCGAGGACGTTCCCAAGGACAGGTGGTGTAACTGCAAGCTGTGCCGCGAACGCATGTCGCAACTGAAAATCGACAGCATAGACGAGTTGCAAACCTATATGATAGAGACCTTCCGCAAACACTTGGAAAGCAAAGGCAAAACCGTCATCATTCGCAACGACGGAGTGACCAAGAACACCGACACGCGCATAGTAAGCCAACTTTGGACGACTGTCAAACATCATCGCGCCGCACGTCAAACGCGTATAGGACGTAAAATTATCATTTCCCCCCGCCGCAAGGTAAACTTCAATCAGTCTTACAGAGTGGCGTCGGTCAAACGCATTTTACGCCTCAACCCCTATCACGGGGTGCGCAATTCGGACAAAGACAACGTGTTGGGCGTGGAAGGCGCAATTTGGACGCAGCATGTGGAAACAAAGGATCAGCTGTTCTTTCAATTGTTGCCACGTTTGGACGCTCTTGCAGAGTGCGCATGGGGCAAACGTCGCAAAGACTTTTTCCTTCGCTTGCAAAAGCGTCTTGCCTACTACGACAAGCTGGGGCTGAACTACAACAGAAAATTTGTGCGCAAACAATCCGGCAAAGCCGATGACGCGCAACAGGGAGATACTTTATGAAAACAATAGGTGTGTTGACAAGTGGCGGTGACAGTCAGGGCATGAATGCCGCCGTTTATGCAACGGTGCGTTCCGCGCTTTCCCGCAATCTTACGGTTTACGGAATACATCACGGTTATCAGGGGCTTATTAACGGCGAAGTGGAGCAAATGACCGCAAAGAGCGTCGAGGGAATTGTTCATCGCGGCGGAACTGTCATAGGAACTGCGCGTTGCCCCGAAATGAAAACGGTCGAAGGACAGAAAAAAGCCGTTGCCACCCTCAAAAAATACGGTATCGAGGGCTTGGTCGTCATAGGCGGCGACGGCAGCTTTCAGGGAGCCAAGGTGCTAAGCACGCAGTACGGCATAAAAGTTATCGGTATTCCGGGCACAATTGACAACGACCTTGCCTACACAGACTACACGTTGGGTTTTGACAGCGCCGTTGCGGTTGTGGCAAACAACGTCACCCTTTTGCGCGACACAATGAGTTGCAACGACCGTACCTGCGTTGTAGAGGTGATGGGCAGAGATTGCGGAGACATTGCAATGTTTGCCGCGCTTGCATGCGGTGCGGAAGCCGTTTGTGTTCCCGAGGTCGGCTACGATCCCGAAGCCTTGGCGCAGCTGGTGTTGCACAACGCGCAAATGGGCAAAAAGGACAACATCATCATTGTTGCGGAGGGTATTCGCTCCGACGGCACGCTTGACAAGGGACGCGAAGCGGACAAGGTCGTCAACGATCTCCTGAAGCGTATTCCCGAATTGAACGTTCGCGGTACGGTTTTGGGACACTTGCAGCGCAGCGGCGACGCCACCGTGTTTGACAGAAGATTGGGCGTCGAAATGGGCGACCTTGCCGTCAGATGTCTTGTTGATGGCAAAACCGACCGCGTGATAGGTATCAAGAACGATGCCGTATTCGACGAGGACATGCTTTTCGCCCTTGCCAAGAAAAAGCAATTCAACAAGCGCATATACGAGCTTGCAAACAATTTGGTCAAATATTGAGCAAAACAAAAAAAATTCACACCCCAAATGTCGATTTGTTACCTAAAACGCTTGCATTGTCGGCGCGTCGGTGCTACAATAAGCATATCAACAAATTCTTTGGGGCGTGGTGCAATTCCACACCGATAGTAAAGCCTATGAACACCTGCTTGCAGGTGCCGATCGGGTGAAATTCCCGAGCCGACGGTACAGTCCGGATGAGAAAAGAATCAAATACATTGTGTATTGTGCGCCCTTGGATTTTTCCGAGGGCGTTTTCGTTTCAAAGATACGTCGCTGAAAAATTGTAAAGGAGGTATCTGTTGTGACAAATTTGTTGAGTTTATCCAATATCACCAACTCTTGGTTGGGGGCAATTTTCGGTATCGTTTTTGCTTTGCAAATAGGCGTGATACTGTATTTGATTATAACCGAAAGGTTGGGCAAAAACAAAAGCAAAGTCGTTTCTTCGAGCAGAGAAGTCGCTTTCAAATCGGTAACTTATCTTACCAAGATCGCGCTGTTTTCCGCTATGGCGGTGGTGCTGCTGTATATCGAATTTCCTTTGTTGCCCGCCACTCCATGGCTCAAGCTCAATGTTTCCGACGTTCCGAGTTTGCTTGCTGCGTTTATGTTCGGACCGATCAGCGGCACGGTGGTAAACGCCGTCAAGGTGGGCGTGTGCTTGCTGATTCGCGGAACTTCCACGGGGTTTGTCGGGGATTTGTCTAACCTTATCAGCGGCACGGTCTATGCCGTTGTTGCGGGACTTATTTACCTTATACGCCGCAACAAAAAGGGTGCAATCGTCGCGTTGTGCGTCAGCAGCGTTACGTTTTGCGGTGTGATGTGGCTTTGCAATCAGTATATGTTGCTGCCCTTTTTCGGAATGAGCGATCCCACCGTTATGATGCCCGCATTGTGGTGGACGTTGCTGTTCAATTTTATCAAGACAGCCATCACATGCGTCATCACGTTCCTTATTTACAAGCCGCTTTCCCGTGCGTTGCATTGGCAAATAGCTCCTTCTCGTAACAAAAACAAAACGGACGCGCCTGTCGAGCCGCAACCGCAAACGGAAGAAGCCGTCGCCGACAATGCGAATGACTGAAAAAAGATATTCGCGTTTTCGCCCATTGTAATTTCGTCCGAAAAATCAAGACCCGTCTTTGTAGGCGGGTCTTTTGCATGTGGAAAGAAGTTTTCAAAACGGACAGTTTTGTTGCCTTTGTTGCATATAATATGGTATGTTCAAAGCAACGTTAAAAAGTGTGGCTGTTGCGCTGTCTGTGTTGGCGGCAATAATTTTGATACTTACCGCCGTGGACGGCGCGCAAAACATGACGGCTTCCGCGAAAAACACCTTTGTAAAGGTGGCGGTTGTGGATCTTGACGGCAACCCCGTACACAATGCCGAGGTCACTGTTGAGGAGCAAACATTTTTTACCGATAACAACGGACTGTCGCCCTCTATCGAACTAAAAACTCTCTCCAACAGTTACGATCCGAGCGTTGCCGAGTGGGGCACAGTCACCGTAACCGTGGTGGGAAAGGGTTACATTCCGACATTTGTGTTCAATTGCGTTGTTTTTCGCAACCAAACCCGTCAGCTTACCGTCAGAATTTACCCCGAGGACGCAAGCGAATTGCCCTACGTCACGTACGTGGAGTCCCCTCCCAACGACTACTTGCAGCATTTGCTGCAAACCGCGCGTTGACTAGCGACAAAAATACCGAATTTTACTCAATTTTGTTTTGATTTTATTTTCATTTTTTTACCCGCAACAGTACACAACAAGTGTGTTTTATGTTAAAATATATCTGTATAAGTTTGTGCGCACGGCAAAATGACGTTGTTCGCGCAGTTTTACAGAGGATTTTATGGACGTTGACAGCTTTGTACAACAACTGACAACAGCGCAAAAAGTGCAGCTTGCCCACGGTAAAGGCGATTGGCACACTCAACCCATCAACGAACTGCCGTCGATAATGATGACGGACGGTCCTCACGGTTTGCGAAAGCAGTCGGGTACGGGCGACGACATAAACGACAGTTGCAAAGCCACGTGTTTTCCCACGGCTTCGGCAATTGCTTCCTCTTGGAACAGAGCAAATGCTTCTGCGGTGGGCGACGCCATAGCAACCGAAGCCATTGCTCAAAATGTTTCTTTGGTGCTGGGTCCCGGCGTCAACATCAAGCGCAGTCCTCTTTGCGGGCGCAATTTCGAGTACTTTTCGGAAGATCCGCTGCTTGCGGGCGAGCTTGCGTCAAGCTACATCAACGCAATGCAGGCAAGAGGCGTCGGCTGCTGCGTCAAACATTTTGCCGTCAACTCTCAGGAAACCAACCGCATGACCGTCAACGCCGTGGTGGACGAAAGGGCGTTGAGAGAAATTTATCTTGCCGTCTTTGAAAAGGTTGTAAAGCAAGCTCATCCTTATGCGGTTATGGCGGCTTACAACAAAGTCAACGGAGCAAGCTGTACCGAAAACGGATTTTTGCTTACAGACGTTCTGCGTAACGAGTGGGGCTTTGACGGGCTTGTTATGTCCGATTGGGGCGCTTGCTACGATATGGCAAAGTCCTATTCCGCGGGAATGGACCTCGAAATGCCCGACGGCGGCAAATTTCACGAAAACAAAACGCTTGCCGCGCTTCAAAAAGGAGATCTGCGCGAAAAAGACCTTGACAGAGCAGTTACCAATGTGGTCAAGCTGGTAGACAAGTGTTCTCAACCCAAAACATATGTCGATGTCGATTCGGCAAAACATCACAGGCTGTGCCGCAAATTGGCGGCTGATTGCGCCGTATTGCTCAAAAACAACGGCATTTTGCCCCTTAGCAAAAAGAACAAACGTATTTTGGTGGTGGGCGAGCTTGCGGACAAACCGCGGTTTCAAGGCTCGGGCAGCAGTCATGTCAACGCCGAGTGTAAATCGTTTTTGGACGTGCTTAGGGAAAACGGCATAGACTTTAGCTACGCCAAAGGTTATGCGGCGAACGCTTCCAATGAGCAGTTGGAGTTTGAAGCGGCAAAACTTGCGTTAAAAGCCGAAACGGTGTTGTTTTTCGGCGGATTGACGGACGCGTCCGAGTGCGAGGGCTACGACCGCACACATCTCAATTTGCCGAGCAATCAGCTGGAAGTTTTGAACGTTGTGACGCAACACAACCCAAATGTCGTGTTTGTCGCCTGCGGCGGAGCGCCTTTTGTCGCCCCATGGCTAAATCAGGTCAAGGCGTTGTTGCAAATGCACTTGGGCGGCGAAGCCGTTACGGAAGCCGCGTTCGATTTGCTTTTCGGCAACGTGTCTCCGAGCGGTCGTCTCGCGGAGACCTATCCGTTGAGAGCGGAGGACGTTCCCTGTTACAGCTATTTTGCCAAGCAGGGAGAAATTGCCGAGTACCGCGAAAGCATTTTTGTGGGCTATCGTTACTACAACACATACGATGTCCCCGTGCAATTCCCCTTTGGGTTCGGTTTGTCCTACACGGTGTTCGACTACTCCGATTTGCGCATTGTCAAGTCGGACAGAGGTTTAGACGTCACGGTAAAAGTCAAAAACATCGGCACAGTCTCCGCAAGCGAGGTTGTACAGGTATATGTAGACGGCTGTGATTGCGGGTTGATGCGTTCCAAACGTCGGCTTGCCGGTTTTGAAAAGGTTTACGTTGAAAGCGGTGCAAGTGCGGACGTGACGATACATTTGGAACAGCGCGCTTTTCAGGTGTACTTTGACGGTGCTTTCCGTACAGTGCGCGGCAAGTACAAAATTGCCGTTTGCAAGGACGTGGAGCATGTCATTCTGAACGGCTTTGCGGAAATGGACGGCGAGCAGGTAAAGGGAACGGATCGCAAAAAATTCCCCGTCTACTTTGAGCGCAAGGCTCAACTCAAAAAAGCCGCCGTTGTTACCGAAACAACGCCTTGGCTTGTGGACGAGTCGCAGTTTTACGCATTGACGGGCACTGTCAAACAGGACGAATTGCCGCGCCGAGGAGAGTTTACGTTGCTCGACACTTTGAGTAAAATGGCTTCGGCTTCGGGCGTGATACGAATGGTCATTCGTCGCGTCAAAAGAGAGTCCGTACGCCGCTCCCCCACAAAAAAAGCCGACGACCCATTGGCAAAAATGTACTACGAGTCGGCGATCAACTTGCCGCTGATTTCCTTGATGAGCATGGGCAAGGTAAGCCCCAAATTTGTGATGTTTATGCTTCACATTGCCAACAAAAAGCACGGAAAGGCTTTTGCGGCGTTGTGCGGCAAATACGATATAGAATAAACGAATTTACAGGAGAAAACATGAGTATCACGGTAAACTACAACAACATGATGCAATATGCATTGGGCGAACGCGGCATTTCGGACGCGGAGCTGAAGGAACAGGAAATTCTTGCGCAAAGCGCGCACTTTCAGGTGGAAGCGGCGCGCGGAAGAGGCATGCAGGGCTGGATGGAAAGCCCTTACGACCAAGCGGAAGTAGTCAAACAAATCAAAGCTACAGCCGCACGTATTCGCAAACGCTACGAGGCGTTTGTCGTTTTGGGCATAGGCGGCTCCGCATTGGGACCGCAAGCCGTTTTCACCGCGCTCAAACACAGCTACTACAACGAGCTTCCCAAAAAACTTCGCAAAGGACCGCGTTTCTATGTTGTGGACAACGTAGACCCCGAACGCATGAACGCGTTGTTTGACGTCGTAAACGTGGAAAAGACCATGTTCAACGTCATCACAAAATCGGGCGCGACCGGCGAAACGATGAGTCAGTATCTCATAATCTACGACATGCTCAAAGCAAAGCTGGGCAACAAGGCGCACGAACACATCATCGCGACAACCAGCGAAAGCACGGGCAACCTTATCAAGCTTGCCAAGCAGGAGGGGTTTGAAACATTCTTCATTCCTTCCTCCGTGGGCGGCAGATTTTCCGAGCTTTGTCCCGTTGGATTGTTGCCCGCCGCCGTTGTGGGTATAGATGTTTCCAAGCTGCTAAAGGGCGCGCGTGACATGGACCGCAAATGCAAATCCAAGTATATCGCCAAAAATCCCGCTTTGGCTTTGGCTACCTTGCAGTACATTTCCATGAAGCATGGCAAAAACATCAGCGTTATGATGCCCTATTCCGACAGTCTCAAGTATATTTCCGATTGGTACGCCCAACTTTGGGCAGAGTCTCTCGGCAAGGAAGTAGACAAAAACGGCAACGTTGTAAACGTTGGACAAACCCCCGTCAAGGCATTGGGCGTCACAGATCAGCACAGTCAGGTACAGCTCTACAACGAAGGACCGTTCGACAAGGTTATAACCTTCGTCGAGGTGGGCAACTTCCGCAGCGACGTGACAATTCCTCAAGGCTGCGAGGAGTACCCCAATGTCAACTTCCTGTGCGGACACACCCTCGGCGAGCTTATGAACAGCGAGCTTTATGCCACTCGATACAACCTTACGCGCCGCGGCAGAGCCAACTACACGATCCGTTTGGATTGCGTGGACGCCTATCATATAGGCGCGCTGCTTTATCTGTTGCAGATGCAAACGGCGTATGCGGGCGCGATGCTCAACGTGGACGCATACAACCAACCCGGCGTAGAGGGCGGCAAAGACGCCACATACGCATTGTTCGGACGAAAAGGCTACGAAGACAAGCTGGAAGAGATGCGTTCCGCCAAACCCGACAGCGACAAATATATTATTTAGAGGAAAACTATGTTACCCAAAACACCCGCAAAAGGCATGAGAGATTTTTTGCCCAAGGAATTTGCTTTGAGACAGCAAATTTTGGCTACAATACAAAGGACGTACGAAAGTTTCGGCTTTACTCGCATTGAGACGCCCGCCGTGGAAAACATCGAGTTGCTCACTTCCAAGCAGGGCGGCGACAACGAAAAACTGATTTTCAAAATTTTGAAGCGGGGGGAAAAGTTGGAAAACGCCTCGGAGGACAGCTTGTGCGATCTCGGTTTGAGATACGACCTTACCGTACCACTTGCGCGCTTTTATTCCAACAACGTGGGACAGCTTCCTGCCGTTTTCAAGTCCATTCAGATGGACAACGTCTGGCGTGCCGACCGTCCGCAAAGGGGCAGATATCGTCAATTTATGCAGTGCGATATCGACATCATCGGCGAGCAAAGCAACCTTGCCGAAGTAGAATTGATTACAGCCACCATGCAGACTCTCGCCAACCTTGGTTTTGGCAACGTGACGGTGCGCCTTTCCGACAGGCGACTGTTGAACGCTCTTGCCGAGCGGTGCGGCTTTGACGAGACTCAAAAGTCCGCGGTGTTCATTGCTTTAGACAAGCTGGACAAAATCGGCGTCACGGGCGTCATGCAGGAAGTGGAAACCATTGCCCCCGGAAAAGCGGTGGAGTTTGTCAATGTTATCAACCGTATCACATCCGCTCCCAATCCGTTCTTCAAATGCGTTGAAGAATTGGGCGATTTTTTGCCTCAACAAGTCAAGCAAAATCTGGAAGAAATCCTTTACGTCACAAATCGTATTGTAAAAAACGGAAAAGTGGTTTTCGACGTCACTTTGGTAAGAGGAATGGGCTACTACACAGGCACGATCTACGAGCTCTCCGTGGACGGTTTGGGAATTTCGGTAGGCGGCGGCGGACGCTACGACAAAATGATAGGTCGCCTGACGGGTACGGATGTGCCCGCATGCGGTTTCAGCATCGGCTTCGAGCGTATTGCGCTGTTGCTTTCGGAGCGCGGCGTACAAAGCAATGTCAACCGCGGCACGGCTGTGTTGATTGACAAAAATTTTGACGCCAACCAGATGGTGGACGTAATGGAAGCGTGCGGTCATGCGCGTCAAAACGGCGACGTTACCGTTTTCAAAAAAATCAAAAACTTTTCTTTTCAGGTAAAACAACTCAAAGAACAGGGCTACCAAGTAATCTACGATTACAAAAACGGTGCTTTCAACAAGATAGACTGATATGAGCGAAAACATCTCAAAAAAACGCAAAAAACGCGTCAAATTGCCCGCCGATTTGAAAGGTGTGGAGCATTTTGAACCGTCCATCGATCAAGGGCTTAGCTACGAACAGGTAAACGCACGTTTGGAGCAAGGTTTGGTCAACGTGGACACCACCAAAAAAGGCAAAAGTATTGCGGGTATAATCTTTTCCAATGTTTTTACCTTTTTCAACGTGGTGTACATTATCATTGCGACGATACTGATTATATACGGTTTGTGGAAGCAGTGCGGATTTATTCCCATTGTCGTTGCCAACACTGCAATTGCAATTGTGCAGGAAATCAAGTCCAAACTCAATCTCGACAAGCTGAACCTTATCACCGAGCCGCACGTCAAGGTCAAACGCAACGGTACAACTGCGGACATTTCCGTCAACGAGTTGGTTTTGGACGATGTGTTTTGCGTGTCCGGCGGAGAACAAATTTCCGCCGACGGCATTGTGCTTGACGGTTACGTGGAAGTAAACGAATCCATATTGACAGGTGAGAGTGACGCCGTTGTAAAACGCAAGGGCGACACGCTTTTTGCAGGCAGTTTTGTTCTTTCGGGAACTTGCACTGCGCAGGTGTCCGCCGTTGGAAAGTATAACTATATTTCCAAACTTACGGGACGCGCTCGCCAATACCAAAAACCGCGTTCGCAGATGCTTAAGACATTTAACGGAATATTGGTTTTTGTGGCAATAGTTATCGTCCCGATGACAATCTGCCTTTTTATGGTAAACGCCGCGTACTTTGCACAAGGCAAAATCAATTGGGCGAATTTCAGGCTTGCAAACCTCTACGACGATGTTTATAATGACGCGTTGAAGTTCACCGCAGGTTCTATAATCTCTATGATCCCCGCAGGACCGTTCCTTTTGACAAGCATTGCGCTTGCCGCGTCTTTTTTGCGCCTTGCAAAGAACAAAACAATGGTGCAGGAGCTTTACTGCATAGAGATGCTTGCGCGTGTAGACACTCTTTGTCTCGACAAAACAGGCACGATCACCGACGGCAGCATGCGCGTTGTGGAGGGAATAGACTTGCGAACGGGCGTAAACTCTTACACTCTTCGCGAAATAATTTCCAGCATGAACGTTGCGCTGAAAGCGGACAACATGACAAGCAAAGCGCTCAAAAAGTACTTCGGTTGTCCCAAAAAGCCGCCTATAGAGGCGGCAACCGTCATACCCTTTTCCTCCGAGCGAAAGCTATCGGCGGTTTCCTTCAAAACAGGCGGAACTTATATGTTGGGCGCGCCCGAGTTTGTCCTCAAAACTCCGAACGAGCGCGTCAACGAATTGGTAAACAAGTACACGCGCGAAGGGTTGCGCGTGCTGCTGTTGGCACATTCCACAAGCACAATTTACAACGGCACTTTGCCGCAAACCCGTCGTCCCGTTGCGGTGATAGTGATAGAAGATCACATTCGCCCCGACGCCAAGGAGACGATAGAGTGGTTTCGCAAAAACGACGTCAAAATCAAGGTTATTTCCGGAGACAATCCCGTGGCTGTTTCCAGCATTGCGTTGCGCGTAGGCGTGGAAAACGCCGAAAGCTACGTCAGTTTGGACGGAATGACGGACGAACAGGTAAGAGCGGCAGCCACGCAGTACACTGTGTTCGGCAGAGTCTCTCCCGACCAAAAGGCAATTTTGGTGCGTGCATTGAGGGCTGCGGGCAGTACGGTTGCCATGACGGGCGACGGCGTAAACGACATTCTCGCCATGAAAGAGTCCGATTGTTCCATTTCCCTTGCAGGCGGCAGCGACGCGGCGCGTCAGGTTTCTCATTTGGTGCTGTTGGACGACAGTTTCAGCAATTTGCCCAAGGTCGTTGCGGAAGGGCGCAGAGTTGTCAACAACATTCAGAGCGCCACGTCCATGTACTTTATGAAAACGGTCTACGTCATAGTAACAAACATCTTGCTGATAATTTTGCATTTCGGCTTTAAGAGAACAATGCAATCGCCGTTGACCAACATGAGCGTAATGTTGATGGACTTTGTGGTGGTGGCAATGCCGACGATGATTTTGGCGTTGCAGCCCAACGAAAAACTTATCAAGGGCAACTTCCTTGCCAGCGTGCTAAAACGCTGCTTGCCGGCGTCTATAACGTTCATCATCACAACGGTATCCATCTACATTTTGCAAATTGCAGATCCGACTTTCATTCCTCAGGAGCAGCTCGGCACGTTGGTAACGATTCCTTACACGTTCGGCGGTTTGTTTGCATTGTTCTATGCTTGTCAGCCGTTCAACAAGTGGTGGAAAACGGCGACGTTTGTCAGCACGTGGGCGATAGTGATCCTAGCATTGAGCATACCCTCTTTGTACACTTTGTTTGATTATGTAAGGTTGAGCAGAGAGCAAATTTTGCTGCTGATAGTGGAAGTACTCGCCACGCCCTTTATACTCTATGCCTTTATGAAGTTGTTCCAGCAAATCAAAAAGCCTCTTCACGGCAGGCTGCCTGCGACGGTCGTGCAAAGCAAATCGCAAAAGAACAAGACCAAAACAAAAAAATAAAATATCAAACTGAAATTTTGGCGGTTTTTTACCGTCAAAATTGTTTTTGGAAAATTATGCTACTTCAAATCAGGTCTGCGGAGTTGAGATACGGCGACGCGACCGTTTTCAAAAATGTCAATCTTGACGTAAACGAGGGCGATTGTATCGGTCTTGTCGGCGCAAACGGGGCGGGCAAAAGCAGCTTGCTCAATTGTATCGTGGGCGAATTGCCCTTGTTTGAGGGTACTGTCAGTCGTCGCAACGATTTGTCGGTGGGTTACTTGCGACAAAACAGCGAATTTACCTCTGCCAACACGCTTTTTGACGAGATGATGTCCGTTTTTGCAAAGCAAACGGAGCTTATCGAGCAAATAAAAATTGTTTCCGAGCAAATGTCTCGCATACCTACAGACAGCAGAGACTATCTTACTCTTGCCGAAAGGTATCACCGACTGACGGTGGAAGCGGACGCGTCCGAAGCGTACCAAAGCGAAGTAAAGGTGCGCACCGTGTTGAACGGCATGGGAATGGCGGAGTTTTCAACTCGCGTTGTCTCCACCCTTTCGGGAGGAGAAAAAACAAAGGCGGCATTGTGCAAGCTGTTGTTGCAACGTCCCGAGCTGATGATTTTGGACGAGCCGACAAATCACCTCGATTACAAAACGCTGGATTGGTTGGAAAACTTTCTTTCCGACAAAAAGTCCACCCTTATCGTGGTTTCGCACGACAGATATTTTCTTGACAGGCTGTGTACGTCCGTTTGGGACATTCAGCACGGCAGGGTAACGTGTTATACGGGCAACTACACCAAGTACAAGCTGCTCAAAGCGGAACGGCTCAAAACGCTTGCCTCCGCCTACGACAAGCAACAAAGAGAAATTGCCAAGCTCACCGACTACATCGCCCGCAACAAGGTGCGCGCAAGTACTGCGGACATGGCAAAGTCGCGCGAAAAGGCGCTTGAACGCATGGAGTTGATAGAAGCTCCCCGCAACGACGAACGTCCGCCGCGTTTTGAATTTTCTTACTCCTCCGAGCCGTCGGAATTTCCGCTGACGCTAAACAACCTTACATTGAGTTACGGCGACAAGGTGTTGCTCGACAACGGACAATTGCAGGTTCGTCGCGGTCAAAAAATAGCCCTGCTGGGCTTGAACGGAGTGGGTAAGTCCACCCTTATTCGTCGAATAGCTTTTGCCGATCCGCGCGATTTTGGCAAAATAATTTTCGGAAAAAACGTTCGCGTCGGTTACTACGATCAGGAAAACCTGAATCTCGACGGCAAATTGCGCGTTTTGGATCAGCTTTGGTTTGACAATATGCGTATGTCTCAAACGGAGGTGCGCGCCCTGCTTGCGCAAGTAACGTTGGGCGCAGATGACGTCAACAAATCCGTTTCCGATTTGAGCGGCGGCGAGCGTGCCAAACTCGGGCTTGCAATGATAATGGCAAAAGATTGTAACCTTTTGTTGTTGGACGAGCCAACCAACCATTTGGATTTACCGAGTCGCGAAGCGCTGGAGGACGCTCTTAAAGCATATTCGGGAACATTGCTGTTTGTGTCTCACGACAGATATTTTGTCAACAGCGTTTGTAACGGCGTTGCGGAGCTGAGCGGCGGCGCATTAAATGTCTACAACGGTAACTACGACGATTTTATCGCTCGCAAAAAAGAGGCGGAGCAATTGCCAAAGGAGCAGCCCAAAAGCTCGGGTAGCTCCTATCGCAATTCCAAGCAACGCGCGGAACAAACCAACCGTGCCCGTCGCGTAAAGGAGCTGGAGCAAACGATCACCTCTCTCGAGGAAACCGTTGCGCGGCTTAACGAACAGCTTGTCGATCCGCAAATTGTCGCGGACTACTCTCGTTTGAGTCAAACAATGAGTAGGCTTGACGCCGCAAACGCTCAATTGGAACAAGCACTTGCCGAGTGGGAAAAATTGGCGTAAGTAGTGCGCGATTTGCGCAAACAAATACTACTATTTCACACATAGTATCTGAATTTGAAATGTTTTTATCAAAAAAAGCGTCGAAATTGACGCTTTTAATTTGTAATTGATTATTTTTTGTGGTGGAGTGCTTATTGCTTTTTCCAAATGGGCAGCAACATTCGCGTTTGTTTTTTGTACTCGGCAAAGCCTTCCTTGCGCGACTGTCGTTTGTCCGCCATGGGAATGCTCACGCACAAAAACAGCAGTGTGTTGGCGACCGCGCCCGCAATCAGATACCAACGCTCGGGTGCAATGCAAACGTATGCCAAAGCAATTCCCCACCACATAAGTATTTCTCCGAGGTAGTTGGGGTGACGGCTGTATTTCCACAAGCCGCTGCGTATAAATGGTCCCGTGCGGTTTTTGCGATAGCGGTGCATTTGCACGTCGGCAACGCCCTGTAACAAGGTTGCGCCCACGGACACTGCAAAAAATACCGCTGCGCCTGCGTTGAAGGCGGGATTTTCCACAAAAGTAAACGCCACAGGCAGTATGCAACCGTAAACGACCAAAGTCGGCACAAGATGTATTCCCACAAAATTGACAATGGGGTATGCCTTGCCCGTTTTTTTTTGCAGCATTGTGTAACGCCAATCCTGATGCCCCATTCCGCCAAAGGTATAAGCCCAATTTGCAGTCAGGCGCACTCCCCACAACAGCACGGCAATCATTGCCAGCAGCTGAACGGTATTCAAATTTTTTGTACCTATGGCAAAGCCTATCACAATTACAATGGGCTGTACGCTCCAATAGGGGTCGTAAACGCTCGCATTTCCGAAAATCAAACTGAACAAAAACGTCACCGCCGTTGCGATGATGTCCGCCAACAACAAATTTAGCCAAAAGTCAAATGGCAAAAAGATGTAGCTTACAACGCCCGCCGCGATAGCCGCTGCGTAAACAGCTGTCATAATAACAAAACTGCAGGCACGGTTTATATTTTTCATAAGTACTCCTTGTCGGTATTATACCACATACTTTACGCTTGTCAACAACGAACAGTTTGCGCGTCTCCGTTCATTTGCGCACAATTGTTGCCAAATATTTTTCGGTGTGCTACAATTTGTTTATGAAAGTTTGTCTTGTAACGGGCGGTTCTCGTGGAATAGGCGCGGCAACTGTCACTCGTTTTGCCGAAGAGGGCTACACGGTAATTGCCAACTACAACAAAAGCGTGCAACAGGCGCAAGAGTTGCAAAGTCAACTCAACAAACGCGGCTGCGACGTACATTTGTACCAAGCGGACGTGTCCTCTGTCGAGCAAATCTCGCAAATGTTCCTTTGGGTAGAAAGGTATTTCAAAAAGCTCAACGTGCTTGTCAACAACGCGGGCGTTGCATGCGACAAGCAATTACAGGACGTTTCGGAGGAGGATTGGGACAGGCTTTTTGCCACCAACGCAAAATCGGCGTTTTTTTGTTGTAAGGGCGCGTTGCCGTTGCTGAGCAAGCAGGGCGGCGCAATCGTCAACGTTTCTTCGATATGGGGAGTAGAGGGTGCTTCCTGCGAAAGCGTCTACTCCATGACCAAACACGCTCTTGTCGGACTGACGCGCAGTCTTGCCGAGGAGCTTGCCCCAAGCGGAATCAGAGTTAATTGCGTGTGTCCGCCCATTGTTTCTACGGAAATGTGTTCGCACCTTTCCGAGCAAGACAAGTTGGATTTTTGCAAAAAGCATAGCACTCGCATTTACACTCCCGCCCAAGTTGCAGAAGATATTTTTACTTTGGCAACGGGCGCAGACTCGGGCAAGATACTTGTGGAGAATTGATATGGAATGGTATTGGATCGTTTTGATAGTGGCGGGCGCGGTTACATTGCTGTGTGCGGCTTATCTTGTTTTGGCAACGGTGGTGGCAAAAGGAACTCTTAAATCGGCTACCACACCCGTCGCCCACACCCTGCAAGAAGCGCGCGATTTTCAAACGCAATACGAGGGCGTCACCTACGAGGACTACGACGCGCTGTGGCGCAAACAGCCCTTTGAATTGGAAGGCGTACAGGGAAGATTGCGCGGAGAGCTTATTTTTAACGATTTGCCAACCGCAGGTCGCACAAAGGTTGCGGTAATTTGTCACGGACACACTTGGAATCGTATCAACTCCATCAAATACGCGCGCATTTTTTTTGCGGAGGGGTACAACGTCGTCATCTACGATCACGCCTATTTCGGCGAGTCCGACGGAGCTTTTACCACCCTCGGCTACTACGAACGGCAGGATCTGAACACCGTTCTCGACTACACCCGCAAAATTTTCGGCAAGGAGGCATTTGTTGTGCTGCACGGCGAAAGCATGGGCGCGGTTACCGTGCTGTGCGAGCTTTCCTTGCGCACAGACCTCGACGCCGTTATTGCCGATTGCGCATTCAGCGACACCTTCAAATACTTCCGTCAGCTTTGCGTCAAAAAAACTCACCTGTCCGGTTTTCCCATAGTAGACATCAGCAACGCCATGTCAAAGCGGCGTTTCGGCTACGACTTTGCGGCGGTCAGTCCAATCAAAGACGTCCAACGCAGCAACGTTCCCATTTGTTTTATACACGGTGCAAACGACCGTTTCATTCGTCCCGAACACAGCGAGCTTATGTACAAGGCGTCTCAAAATCCGCTTTCCGAGCTGCATTTGGTGCCCAACGCGGGACATGCGCGCAGTTTCCATGTGGATAACAGCGGTTATCGGCGCATTGTTTGTGATTTTTTGAACAAAGTTTATTCAAGCTCCGTCCGTTAGCGGCGGAGTTTTTTACAGGGAGTTTTTCACAAATTTTACGCCGTGTTTTTTCATTTTTCAATTTGCTATTGACTTTGAATTTTTGCGGTTCTAAAATATATATATAAAATGGAAATATATGCGCGAAAGCGCGTATAAAAACGTTTTTTAATCTAAACACAAAAAATCTGAAAAGGAGAAAAAGCAATGAAGAAGTTTGTACTTGTTTTGCTTGCGCTTTTGCTTGTTTTTGCAACGACAATGCTGGTAGTTGCCTGCGACAAGCAAGACCCTTGCAAAGACGGTCACAGCTACGACGACGGCGAAATTGTAAAGCCTGCCTCCTGTAAAGAGGAAGGCGAATTGCTCAAACGTTGCACAAAATGCGGCGCAACCAAAACAGAGCCCATCGCCCCTAACGACGATCACGAGTACGGAGAACTGATACCTGTAAAAGGGGCAACCTGCGGCGAAGCGGGAGTTAAGGCGCATTACCAATGCAGCGTGTGCCAAAAGCTGTTTGTGGACGATGAAAACGGCACCAAACAGCAGGTAACCGAAAGCGATCTGGAAATCGCGCCCACGGGACAGCACGACTACGAAAACCAGCCCTATGTAAGCGACGGCGACGAGGGACATCATCAGTTGTGCAAGGAATGCGGAACGCCCAACGCCACAGACAAGCACACACTCACCTACACCAAAGTGGACGACAATCAACACAAAATCGAGTGTTCCGATTGCGACTACGAAAAAACAACCAATCACGTTTGGGATGCGGGAACAATGAGCGATCCTGCGAGTTGCGAAAAACCGGGCACTCAAACTTTCCGTTGCCAATCGGGAGAATGTGGTGCAACCAAATCGGTAACTGTTCCCGCTGCGGGACACCAAGGTGTGGAGCAGGAAGGCAAGCCCGCCACATGCGTAACCGACGGTTATTCCGTTTACTACAAATGTAGTGCTTGCGGAAAGTACTCTCTCACCAAAGACAGCGGTTACACCTTCGACACCGAAGACGCCGTCAAAGCGGCAGGTAAGATAGCCGCAACGGGAAAGCACAACTACGAAAATCAGCCCTATCACAGCGACGGCGACGAGGGGCACTATCAACTTTGTTCCGTTTGCGGTCAACGTGGCGACACGGAACAGCACACTCTCTCTTACACGCCCATAGAAGGTCAACAAAAGCACACAGCCAAGTGTTCGGTTTGCGACTACGAAGAGCAAAAGGACTGCGTAATTCAAAACAGCAAATGTACGCTTTGCAACGCCGACTATACCGTCAAACAGCATGTAACCGTTCACTTCCACCTGTCAACTGGCTGGACGGCATCCGAGCTAAAAGTTTATGCGTGGTACAGCGAAAACAACGAGACGGTTTACGTAACGGGCGGTTGGCCCGGCAATCTCAAGCTCACGGCGGAGAGTGACGGTTGGTACACGTGCAGCTTTGAAGTAGAAAAGGGACACGTAAACGTCGATTTGTACATCATAATCAACGACATGGTGGAAACAAGCACCAACGAGGACGGTTCCAAAAACTACTCGGGCAACAAAACGGGCGACATTTTGGTAAACGCCAACGAAATTTGGGTTCCCGGCATAACAGAACAATTCCTTGGTAACAAGGCATACGACAGCGAGGAAAAAGCTCTCAAGGCAGAACAAGACCTGCCCAAACCCGACGTAAACGATTGGGTCGTTGCGGGCGGCGGCTCTTTAGGCAATTGGGGCGACACAATCGACCACCTGTTCACACATTATACCGACGGCGACAAGGAATCCTACAACTACAGCCTGATGATCAGCCTCAAAGCGGGCGACGAGTTCAAAGTCAAGCATTGGGGCAGTTGGGACAATTCGTTGGGTTATGGAGACATCTACTTTAGCAAGGCAGACGGCATCACCCTCAATCAAGACGACTTCTTCAAAGACAACAACGGCAACATCAAGGTGTTGCGCGATTGCACAGTGTCTCTCACCATTTACGACAACAACACGGGTACACTCAACATCTACGTACACAGCGACTCTGCCGCGCAAGCCGACGTGCAAACGGTTCTTGCCTCTCACGCCCAACAAGCTGCAATTTGCGCTGCGGCACTCAACGTGGAGTACAGCGAGCGTAGCGGCAATGGTGGAAGCTGTGTTTTCAAGGCTTTGACCACGGATTTGTTCAAGTCTGCGCAACAAATGGATTTTGTCACAGTCGCGTTCCGATAACTTTCACTTACACAGGGGCGTCGAATTTTCGACGCCCCAATTTTTTTTTGTAAAAAGTGAAATTGTCGCAATTTTTTTTCAAAAAAGGTATTGAATTCACTTTTTTAGTTTGATATAATATACTGTAGAAAATTATAAGGCTATTTGGGTACATTTTGTACCGATGTGTACAACTTGCAGTGCAGAAACCCCCTGCAGGGGGTTCTTCGTTCCCCGAGAACGAAGAACACGTTGTCTACAAGTAAAATAATGTGTAAAAAACGTAGCAAAAAAAGTAGGCGAAAAAAATTTTATTCAACCTTCTTCGTTCCCCGAGAACGAAGAACACGTTGTCTACAAGTAAAATATTGTGTAAAAAACGTAGCAAAAAAAAGTAGGCGAAAAAAATTTTATTCAACCTTGTTCGTTCCCCGAGAACGAAGAACACGTTGCCTACAAGTAAAATAATGTGTAAAAACTTGTAAAACTTATGTTTTCAATGTCTTTAAGGACATTTATATAAAAATCAAAAAGGAGAAAATCGCAATGAAGAAAACAATCCTTGTTTTGCTTGCGCTCTTGCTTGCGTTGACGATGACGGTTCTGCTTGTTGCCTGCAATGACAACCCCGGACCTGTCGATCCCACCGACCAAGACCCTTGCAAAAACGGTCACGTAGAGGATGACGGCGCAATTACCGTTCAGCCCACCTGTCAGACCGAAGGAACACGTACATATCG
>CANRHN010000024.1 GCA_947630425.1 uncultured Clostridia bacterium
CGCAAGTCAATTATACACTGAAAAAGAGTCTTTGCTCTATCTTTTTTACTCACACCCCAACATTTATTATAGAACCTGTTTTTTTGTTTTGTTGTTAAGCGAATTCGGGTTTTGGCGGTTGAGCGGCGACGGAAAATTTCGACGCGTCCTCCGTAAAAATCAACACCACCGAATATACAAGCGTCGGTCCCATGTTGAAAAAGTGGCAATCCACCATGCTTGTCAACGTCAACGCCAATATTGCCGCCAAAGCAAAAAGCTTTTCGGGCGTGGGACGAACAAGGCAGAGCCGCAAGGTTTGGTAACGGTGACACAAGTAGCACACCATTGCCATCAAGCCGCCCGACGCCAACAGCTGCACCACCGTGTTGTGGTAACGAGGCGGCAAAAACGAATCGGCAGGCAAGTTGCCGAAACGATAACCTTGACAAGAGTAAAAACCGTTTCCGAAAAAAACTGACTGCGCCGACTCCGCAAATTGTTTTAGCCCTTCGCGGTATGTGACCCATCGCGCGCTCGATTCGAAACCCGCTTGCTTCATAGAATCGAACAAAGCGGCAACTTCGGTGTGGAAAACAGCAGCCGCCACGCCAAGCACCGCAAAAAATCCCGCGCCCGCGCCCAACGTCGTCCAACGGTACTTGCCCTTGAGCTTTACGGAAGTGTAAATTACGCAAGCGACAAAAATTGTTGTGCCACACAGTATCGAACCGCGGCTTTGCGTCAGCACCAACGCCACTTCAAAAATGTCGGCAATCAGCGCGTAGACATAGCTGTGACGACACCTCAACGCCAAATTGAAGGCAAAGGGAATACAAAAAGCAATCATAAAACCGACGTTGTTGTATATGCCCCACCCCGTAAGCAACATCTCACGGTTAAACGGCACGCCTTCGGGCAGGGCGGCAAACGCCTTGACGTACATTCCGACCACTTCGGCGGTAACGGCGAAACCCAATCCCACAAAAATTTTTGCAAGGTACAAGCGCGGAACGTTGTGCCAATTGACTGTGTAGTGAAAAAGGAAGTAAGGTACGGCAATACATGCCAACTGAACCAATCCGAAAAGAGAACTTTTCCACTGCGGAGCATAGTAACGCGCGGCAGTAAGCCCCGCTGTAAGGTAGGCAAGCCCAAGCAGCAAAATGCCCGCGCCCAGCTTGGGAGTACTGCGCATCCGCACAACCGAACGGGGCTTGCTCAAATCGAACGCGACGCGCGCAACAAGCGCGGCAACGATGACCGCGGCAATTACAAACAATTGAACAAGAGCCGATTTGCTGTAAAACAAACTCGTACCTACTTCCGCCGCGGGGTTGTTTGAGGCGGAAACCGTTACGTACCCGCAACACATAAGGGGCGCAAGAGGCAGGGCGTCCTCTGCAAACAGCACCGTCAACACAACGAGCAACGCAAAAATCCACCACACAGGTAGCTCCCACCCGAACAAATTTGCACAAGCCGTAACAGCCGAAACAAAAGCAATATGGAAAACCGAGTATAAGTACTTTTTGATGGCGCAAAACCATTTGTTGCCGTTAAAGGCAGAACATGTTGTCAGCATAGTTTCAATCTCTTTCGTCAGTGTGTGCAGATCGCGCAAAAAACAGCCCAATCCGCTTGTTTTGAGGCAAAAAAAAGGGACGTCAATGGTGACGTCCGTTTACATTACGCCCAAAGCCGTTTTTTATTATACAAAAAACAAGCCAAATTGTAAAGCGTTTGCGCGCGGCACTTGCAATGTTGCCTCTGCAATTGACAAAACCTGCTTAAAGGACTACAATTATAACAAGAGGTACGGACAGATGATTGTGTACAAAAACGGCAGCGCGCTAATCGGCGACAAACTTGTAAAAACAGACATTGCGGCAAATCACGGACGCATCATAGAAATTGCGCCGGAAATCGTCCCCGACGAGCAAACGGAAGTCGTGGATTGCACCGCTCGCTACATTTTGCCCGCGCTTGTGGACCTTCACACGCACGGAGCAAACGGCTACGACTTTAACACCGCCGACAAAGAGGGAATGAAGAAAATTTTGGAATTTTACATCTCTCACGGCGTGGGAACGGTTTTTCCAACGGTGATGACGGACGCCGACGAGGTGATTTGCAGACAGGTGGCGTTGATTGCCGAGCTGAGCAGGGATTACCCGGAAATAAAGGGTATCAATCTGGAAGGACCTTTTCTCTCGTCGGAAAAGTGCGGCGCAATGCCAAAGCAACTGCTGCAACAGCCCTCTATGGACAAATTTCTCACCTACCAAAGGGCTGCGGAAGGAAAAATAAAGCTGATAACGGTTGCGCCGGAGTTGCCAAACGCGCTACCGTTCATTTCCGAGTTGAACGACCACAAAGTAACCGTTTCCATAGGGCACAGCAACGCCGACGGCGACACCGCTCAAAGGGCGTTGAAGGCGGGAGCAAAATCCTTTACGCATTGGGGCAACGCCATGTCTCAATTAGACAGGCTCGACCTCGGAGTTGCGGGCGCGGGACTGCTGAGCGACGCATTTTGCGAGATTATTGCCGACGGCAAGCACGTTCACCCCGACGTTTTTCGTCTGCTGTACAAAAACAAAGGCGACAAGTTGATAGGCATTACTGACAGCATGATGGCAACGGGACTTGGCGACGGCGACTACACTCTTGCTGGCACGGCAGTTACCGTACAAAACGGCGACGCCTTTCTCAAAGGCACAACAAAGCGCGCAGGCAGCACTTTAGACGCCTATCAGGGATTGGCAAACACCGTTTCCATGCTCAATTTGCCGTTGAACCGCGCTCTGAATTTGTGGACGGTAAATCCCGCACGCCTTGTGGGGTTGAGCGACCTTGTGGGCACAATCGCCGTAGGCAAACACGCCGACTTCATTTTGTTCGGCTGAAAATTTTCATTTCACCCGTAAAATTGCAATTTTGCGTTGACAAACAAAATGCACCCCGAAAGTTGAAAAGAAACAACTTTCGGGGTGCATTTTCTTTACATGGGGTCGGTTTTTTTGTAAAAATCAAGCGTTTAAGTCTGTTGTTTCAATCTTTTACGTAACCGATTTTGACATTTGCAAGCTATACGATCAGCAAATCTATGTCGGGGCTGTAAACGTGTACATTTGCCGTGTTGACAACGTTTAAGCACACTTGTTCGCCGACAATCGGCAAGTTGTCCGTTTGCACGTACACCTCTGTGCCGTTTACATCACAACGCAAGTACTTGTAGTTGCCAAAGTCGGACACGCCCGTAACTACGGCATTGAAACCTTCCTGCGACACGCAAATGTTGTCGGGAGCAAGCAACATCCGGAAAGAAAGTCTGAAAGCGTCTCTCCCGAAACTTTCGACAATTTTTTGCGTGACGTACGATTCGCAATCTATTTCGCCGTCACCGATTGCCAACTTGTATACGGCCTTTTTGCCATGACCGTACTTTCGCACGCCAAAGGGCAAATTGTTCTGCGACGGAACGGCGGGTACGACGACCTCGTCGTTTTGTAGAATACTGCACTTGCGGAAATCAATATCAAAGCCCTGATTTGGGTCAAAACTTGGTTCGCACAAAGCAAAAACCACCTCGTCGCCGCTACGTAAATGCGCAAGCGTTTTGCCGTCCACTTCCTCGGTACGCTCCACATTCAACGCAAGCGCGCCGCCCGACAACAACGCTTCTACGGGCAATTTCAAGGTGTAATTTCCGTCGGGCAAATCGTATGCCGCAGGAAGGGTCAATTCGTTACCCAACAAACGGGCATTGCCCTTTTGCACCGCCAAATCCACATCTACGCTTTGCGGCACGCGCGGCAACAAGGTTTGTTCCGTTTCGGCGTCGAACAGGTGTACATTGTCGAAATCAATGGAAACTTCTATAATGCTGCCCTCTTCAAAGCGCACGTTGGCAGGCGCTTTGATGATTACCTTTGTTTCGCTGTCGGTTATGCTTTCTTCCGTTTCGGTGTTGAAGTCCGCATATAGTTGACTGTCTATGCCGAGATTTTCCACGTAAGACACGCGACATTTGGCTTTGTAGGGGTAGGCGTTGGGGTCTACCGACAGATGTTCGGAACGTATGCCCAAAACAACGGGTTTTTCGCCCGACAGAGAACGCTTTGCCGCCTTGACAAAGCAACTGTGCGGCACAAGAATGTTCACATCTGTGTTGGGCAACTTCACGCGCACTCCTTCTTTTTCGCAAGAAAGGTTTGCCTTGTAAAAATTCATTTGCGGCGTACCTATAAAGCCTGCCACAAATTTGTTGCACGGGTAGTTGTACAGATTGCTTGGCGTGTCTATTTGCTGAATAAAGCCGTCTTTCATCACCACGATACGCGTGCCCATGGTCATTGCTTCTACCTGATCGTGGGTAACGTAAATGAATGTGGTTTGAATTTTTCTGTGAAGTTTGGAAATTTCCGACCGCATTGCCGTGCGCAATTTGGCGTCCAAATTTGACAAAGGTTCGTCGAGCAAAAACACCTTGGGTTCTCGCACCAACGCCCGTCCCAACGCCACGCGCTGACGTTGTCCGCCCGACATATCCTTGGGTTTGGTGTTCAGGTAGTCCGTAATGCCCAAAATTTCCGCCGCACTGCGCACCTTTTGGTCAATTTCCTGCTTGGACAATTTGCGTATTTTCAAAGCAAACGCCATGTTGTTGTACACCGTCATGTGGGGGTAAAGCGCGTAGTTTTGAAACACCATTGCCACGTCTCTGTCCTTTGGCTCTACACGGTTGACAAATTTGCCGTCAATGTAGATGTTTCCTGCGCTTATTTCCTCCAAACCGGCAATCATACGCAACGTTGTGGATTTGCCGCAACCGCTCGGTCCGACAAACACAATGAACTCCTTGTCGGAAATATCCATTGTAAAATCGTTTACCGCCTTGGTCCCGTTTGGGTACACCTTGTAGACATGTTCGAGTCTTATACCAGCCATATTTCTCCTTGAAAATTCATTGCAGCAAGCAAGCTGCTTCTTTGTCTAAAATTACCGTTGCGTCTTTGTGAAGTTGCAGTACGCCCGCGGGACAGCTTGGATCTACCTTGCCCGTAAGCATAGCCTTTACCGCTTGCGCTTTGTGCTTTCCGTTTGCCAACAGAACTACTTTAGCGGCAGACATGATGTCCGCAATGCCCATACTGACGGCAAAGCGAGGCACGTCATCCAACCTGTCAAACAGGCGCGAATTGTCCTTGATAGTTCCCGAAGCCAATTCCACCACGCGCGTGCGACTGTCAAACGGCGACCCCGGCTCGTTGAATGCAATGTGCCCGTCACTGCCCAAGCCAAGTAGCTGCACGTCTCGAGGCAACCTGTCTAACAATGCGTTGTAACGAGCGCACTCCGCCTCGAGGTCGGGAGCAGTGCCGCAGGGCAAAAACGTGTTGTTTTTTTCCAAGTTCACTTTGTCAAACAAGTGCGCGCGCATAAAATACGCGTAACTCTGATCGTGATCGGGTCTCAAGCCCACGTACTCGTCCAAATTGACGGTGCGCGTCTTTGCAAAGGAAAGTCCGTTGCCAAACTGCTTGCACATTTCTTTGTAAACGCCTATAGAAGTGCTGCCCGTAGCAAGTCCGAGAACCGCGTCGGGCTTGGCGCGTACCACATCGCATATAATATCAGATGCAAATTTGCACATCTGTTCATAAGTTTCAAATATTACTGTTTTCATTTGCAAATTACCGATTTTGTCAAAATGCCCAACAATTCGTCCGCTTCGTCGGGCATGGCTTCCACAGAAAGGCGCACCATCGGTTCTGTACCGGAAAGCCGCAGCGCAGCCCAACGCCCCCGTTCGAAACAAAACTTGACGTTGCTGCCCAAACGAAGCACCTGTACCGTCTTTTTGCCGAATTGAGGCGGATTTTCCGTGATACGTCCAATCAAGTCGCTACCGTCATATACGACGTTTGCGTCTTTTACGAGCATTGCGTAGTCTGCAAAACGGTGCATTTCCTCTATCAGCGCGGAAACGCTCTTGCCTGTTTGAGTGAGCATTTCCAAAAACAAAGCAGAAGCGAACACGCTGTCTTTGCCGTAGATATAACCGCGAACCGTCAATCCTCCGCTGCTTTCACCGCCCACCAAAGCGTCGTACTTTTTCATTGCCGCGGAAATGTTTTTGAATCCCACGTCCACCGTATGACAGCAAAAGCCGAACTTGTCCGCAAGTTTGTCGAGCAATGTGGACGTAACGAAATTTTTTACCACGTCTCCCTTCAAACTGCGATAACGCACCAAATAGTAGTAAATTGCGGCGAGAATGTCGTTTTGCGAAACGTAGTTGCCCTTTTCGTCCAAAATCCCCAATCTGTCGCTGTCGCTGTCCGTTGCCATTGCAAAGTCGTAACCGCCGTTGTTCAGCATTTCCTTAAGCGCGGACATTGCGTCGGCGGTGGGATTGGGATTGACAAAATTGAAAAAGGCGTCGTGCTGCGAATGTAAAACGGTAAAGTTTTTTACCCCCAGCCGTTCAAAAAGCGGCAATATGCAAGTTGCTCCCACCCCTGCCATGTTGTCGTAAAGTACCTTCAGGTCGACAGGCTTGTCAAAGTGTAAAAAACTTGCGATGTTTTCGATGTAGCGTTGTTTGTTGCCGTAACGCACAACCAAATCGTTTTCTTCGTCAATGGGCACTGCGCGAACCTGACGCACTTCTGCAATTCGTTGTTCGATTCTGCCCGTCAATTGTTCGTCTGCATCCATTCCGCCGTGCGAAAAAAGTTTGTAGCCGTTAAAATAGTAGGGATTGTGGCTTGCCGTTATCATAATGCCGAAATCCAAACCTTCTTCTCTCACAGCAAACATCACCGCGGGAGTGGGCATAGGCTCGTCAAACAGCAAACATTTGACGCCGTTTGCAGCAAGCACTTCCGCCGTCCATTGGGCAAAGTAGTCCGAACCGAAACGGTAGTCGTAACCCACCGCTACGGGCTTGTCGCTGCCGATAGCGGCTATTTCGTCGCACAACGCCTGTGTAAGCAGCTGTACGTTTTCCTTTGTGAAGTTGTCGCCGATGATTCCGCGAAAACCACCGGTCCCGAATTTTATCATGAGTGCCCCCTTGAATAATTTTGCGAGGGGCACTGCAAATGCAATGCCCTCTCGTTTGTTGTCAGTGTACGTTGAGCGTTGCCTGCGTAAGCGTTGCGGCGCTGTCGCAGGAAATTGTAATTTTCAACCGCGTACAACCCTCGGGCGGCGTAAAAGTAATCGCGTCTGTCCCAAGCGTTACGTCAAATTGCGTTCTTCCCAACGCAGTTTCGTCATTTACGGCAAAGTACTCCACCGTTACGTGTACCGTACCGCTTCCCAACAGTTTAAGCAGATACTGCACATTGCCGACATCCATTGTTACAACCTGTAAGAGCGTGCCGTTGAGCAAGTTGTTTTCAAAACTGCCCGACACCTGCCACACATATTGCTTGCGCGTTTTGTCAAAGCTGCCGTTGGCAAGCAAATTGCCCTCGGACGGCTGTCCCGTAACTATGGGCGCGCCGTTCAACGCTTCCGTTCCGTAGGAAGTGACCGACTCACCCTCAAAGGGCGTGTAGGTAAAGCTACGCACCACCATTACGTCCGTTTCAAAATCGGGCTGACCGCACCAATCGCGCGGAAACCAACAACCTATGTTGAAGTACATCTTGTTGGTGGGCACGTTTTCGCGAATGGTCATCACAAGCACGCCGTCCACGTGGTACTCCACACGAGGATCGTCGCCCGTGTGCCAATCGATACGGAAACTGTGAAACTGTCCGTCCGCAAGCGACTTGCCTACGGGTGCGTTGCGGTTTGTCACCATTTCCTCGGTGAGCCAACTCGAACACAGCACGGAGGACAGATTGGTGTCGTTGATGAGTGTTCCGTCGGGACGGAAAGCAGTGCCGTGCAATTCGATGTCTATTTCGTGGTTGTTGTTGTCGCCAAACCAATTGTACAACCAAACGGACGTACACACTCCGCTTGCAGAGGGCACTTTCATTACCGTTTCGAAACTGCCCGGACCGAAAGCGTTGCGCGACTTGATGACGCCGCCCGTGCGCTTGCCGCCGTAGGTGTTTGGGTAGGCGCTGCCGCCGTTGCCGTCCACTCCACGCTTGGGTCCTTCGTAGTAATTGCCGTTTGCGTAGATGTAGATGTCGCCGTTGGCAGCACGCACCACGTTGTCGGGTATTACTCCGCCGTGAGTCTGATTGCCTTCTCCGTCAAACGGAGACCACACACGATTTTCGCAAAACCAATCGTCTACGACGATGGCGTTGTCGTTTACTTCATCATGCTGCGGTAAGTTGTTGAAGATACTCCTTCACGAGAGCAGTCACCTGTTCGGTGAGATTGTTCTCGTACTTGGTTGCTTCGCTGTCCGACGACCAATATTGGCTGCCGTCAGAGGAGAACACAAGTTTGTCGTAGTCGATTGCAGCATTGTTGGAGTCATTGGCACCGGGAGTACCCACCGCAACAGTGTCGGCAGGTTCTGTACCATGCGCTTCGTGACCCCTTGCTTGTGTGTTGGGGCAAGGAGTAACGATGTACAGGCAGTCCTTTGTTCCGCCCGTGCCGGAAACACCAACGATACCTGCGTGACTGATATAAACATCTGATTCGGTCTCTGCATATACTTCACCGACAAACACACAACCGATGATTGTTCCCGTTGAAGCTTCCGATTCGTCGGCACCCCAAGTGATACCTGCCGTCAAGTTACCGCCACCTACAAATCCGAATTTGATGTAGCAATTTTGGATTGTGCCCTTGTTGTTGCCGGCAAGTGCCGCAACTCTTCCTGAGGCATAAACTTGTCCAGCCTCCAAATGCACATTTTCAATCAAACCCTCGTTAGAGTTGAACAGACCGTAATCCCAGCCGGACTCGCCGCCAATACCGGTGATGGATATCTTTTTGTAGTTGCCGTTGAGATGTCCCGTGAATGTTCCAAACGGTGTTATCTCTTCTCCCTCGATTTCCTGCGTAACAATATACCAACCGTCGAGCTTGTTGGCGATAGCTTTGAATTGATTGATGTCCGCAATTCCGTAATATACGTCAAACTGAACCTGTTCGCTTTCGTCATCGCCGTACTCCACGGTAACGGTGAGAGCTTTTTCGCCGCAGGTTGTGCCCGCAGCGGTAACGGTAAGTTGGTCGTAAGTAATTGCCGTTTCGCCGAACTTGGCTTCAATCAAGTTGCTGAAATCGTAGTGGGAAAAGTCAACCGTCCAACCGTTGTCGTAGTCCACTACCACATACTCGGCTTTTGCCTGTACCGTCAATGTGTCTGCAGGGGGCGCGCTCACGCGGTAAGTTATCGAGTTGGAGGGTTTGCTGTCCGTGTACTTTTCGTCGGAGGATTTGGCAACGACAGTGATTGCATAGTCGCCGGGGGTTGTCTCGGTGACGGTGTACTCCGTTGTCTTGACGTTGACGGCGGCTTTGTTGCCCACGGTAACATCATAACTGTCTGCGTGTTCTACCGCTTGCCAGCTGACCTTGTTTCCGTCCAGCTTGATGACGGGAGTGGCAAGCTGCGTTTTACCTGCGCAAGCTGCCAAAGCCGCAATTGCAAGCACCATGACGATTGCAACAACAAAAGCAGTCAGTTTTTTGAAACTCTTTTTCATGATTTGTTCTCCTTGTAAATTTTTTTTCTAAACTCTCCCATTGGGGAGTAATTTACTCAAATATCTTGTCGGTGAGGTTTTCCACCGCTTTTGCAATAGCTCCCAAAACGCTTGCGTCATCGCCGAGACTGCTGGGAACAACCTTGCAGTTGTTGACGGACTTGCTCACTTCGCTGTTGAGCGCGTCAAAGTACTCGTCGCCAAAGCCCGTCACCCTGCCGGAAATTACAATTTGCGAAACGTCCAGCAGTTCCACAACGTCTTTTAGCTTTGCACCGAGGCAATGTGCCGTTTTTAACACATAGTCGTGTACCCACTCGTCTTTTAAGTACAGCTCCTGCACGTCGGCAGTGTGTACTTTCCGTCCCAATCGAGCGCCGACGCTGTTTTTGATGGCGCGTAACGACACAAATTCGTCCAAGGCGTCCGTTTCGCCCTCGAACTGCGTTTGCATCAAGCCCACTTCGCCTGCAAAGCCCTGCGTACCCGCATAAAGTTTGCCTCCCAATATAAACGCGCCGCCGATACCTATATCAACGTAAACAAGCATGCCGTTGTCTACGTACCGAAGCAGACCTTTGTGCATTTCTCCGATACAAGCGAGGTTGATGTCGTTGCTCATTGCAACGGGCACTCCGAACTGTCGGGCAAAAAGAGAAGTAACTTTGTCCTTTTCGCCGTACATGTCCTTGTCGAACTGTTTGGAAAGTATCAACTCGCCCGTCAACGTGTTGACCCTGCCCGGCATTGACAAATCTATACCGAGCAAGGGAATGTCGCGAAATTCCTTGAGCGCAAGCGCATTTTTCAACAGCAACACCAGCTCGTAGAGCGTGGCAATGTCAAAGCGTTCGACGCGTATTTCCTCGGTGTGAAGCACGTTCATACACATATCCGCCAACACCACCTTGGCACTGTTGCCGTAGAGACTTACCACAGCCACGCAACCGAACTTTTCGTTGATGGCGTAGTAAACGGGTCGTCTGCCCACGGCAGAGGCGACGTCGCTCGCGGCGACTTCCTTGATACAATTTTTACGCTTAAGATCGTCTACGATTGCCGACAATGCCGCATTGCTCAATTTGAGCTTGCGCGACAACATTGTCGCCGAACACGGTTCTTTGCGTAACTCACGTATAACCAATTGATTGTTGAGTAATCTTGCGTAACTTTGATTTTTTCCTGTCATATATGTTTCCTCTGTAGCTGACAAATTGTTCAGTCCGTCGCAATTCCTTTTACGGTGGGTAAACCGCTGCCGTCCGTGTTCCAATTGCTCCAGAAAGAGAAATCCGCTTGTTGCAGCAACTCATCTACCGATGTGAACACAAAACTGTTTGTCGTTGTGCCCGCCTCCTTGCCCACAACGGGCAAAACTTGGGGACGGTTGGGGTAGACAAGGGGATTGACAATGACGGACGATCCCGTTTCCTCGTCCGATTGTTCATTGTTGAATTGCACGCGGTATGCGTTGTTTGGGTCGTCTACGGCATAGCAATTTTCTATCACGCCGTTAAAGTTGTAACCGCAAATTGCGCCGAGATTTTCGCCCGCCGTCACAAATCCCAAACTGATACAATTGGAGATTGTTCCCTCGTTCATACCGCACACTCCGCCGCCGTTGGTGTGTTCGCTGATGAGGAACACGTTGACGTCCACCATACAGTTGCGAATGATGCCGCAGTTGTGTCCCACCAATCCGCCGGAGTAGGAGTTTAGTTCGTTGGCTTTGCCGTCCGCGCTTTTTAAGGTGACGTTTTCCACAATGCCGTTGCTGCTTACATAGCCGAACAACCCGCCGTTAAATCCCTCGACAAACGTGTAATGTTGGCGGGCGATCCACAAACCGCTGATTGTGTGTCCGTTTCCGTCGTAGTGTCCGCCGAACACGCGCGTTGCGTCCACCACGCCCGCGTCATCCAAGTATGTGCCGATGGGAAACCAACCGTTTTGCTGTGTGGAAAGGTACTCGGTAAGGTCGATGTCCTCCACCTGCACGTAGTAGGCGTTCAGCCCTTCCACGCTGCCCGTGGCAATGGCGGCAAGATCCTCTGCAGTGCGCACAAACTTTGCCGCGCGAATGTTGAGCGTAACGGTGTTTTTGGCTGTACCCACGTAAACGGCGTTTTCGCCGGAAGCAAAAGAGGCTACCGTTGCCTGATAGAGCGTCAGCACATGCGTTTCGCTGTTGTAGCTGTACTTGTCTTGAGCAAGCTCCGCGCCCAATGTTTCCACGTACAGCACACCCTGCTGTTCGGCGTTGGAGTCCGCGCCGAAATTAAGCGTAAAATTCAAATCGCTACCCACTCCGAGTTCCGTTACTTGTTCGGGTCTGTCAACGGTAACAAAATTGGCTGTTGCGGCAAAAAAACGTTTTTCCGCAGACACGCCCTGCGCGCTTGCCACCACCGTAAAGGGAGTTGCGTCCTCCACTGCTCCGCGGAATGACACTCTGCCCGTCACCTCGTCCACAACAACGCCGCTTACGTTCTCCTTCAAAGAGTAAACCAACGAGTAGGCGGGATCGCTGACCGCATGCGCCTGTTCGCCGTCGGCAAGATATTGCGAACGATTGGTAAATGTTATTGTTGGCGTTTCCAAAGGAATGATGACTTTGCAAACAACCGTGTCGGTAACTTTGCCGTTCGCTATTGCCGCAAGCACCGTTTGCGCGCCGTATTTTGCGTCGGAGCCGACGCTGAACTTGCCGTCGGAGCTTACGCTTACGCCCTGAGGCACGTCGCCCAAAAGTTTGTAGGCGGCTTTGCCTTTGGCAACGTTTACCACTTCTCCGTTTTTTACTTCGTATTCTCTCTTTTCAAAGGTAAACCTGCCTGCGCTGCTGCATGCCGTCAACGCACACAGTGCCGCAAAGACAATTACCAAAATCATAGCCGTAAACAAACGTTGTTTTTTTGCCATGTCGCTTCCTCCTGCTTAACCTTTCAAACCGCCCGCGACGGTGTTTTTTATTATTGTTTTTTGGAAAATGGCAAACACAATTACCACAGGTATCACCGCTACCATAACCGCCGCAAACAACATGGGGTACTTGTTTTGCATTTCGCCCTCCAACGAGTGCAGTCCGACTGCAAGCGTTTTGAGACTGTTCATAAACAGAAACGGCGTGGAGTAATCGTTCCAAAGCACGATCGCCTGCAAAATGGAAACGGCTATAATCGGTCCTTTTGCAATGGGGATCATCACTTGGAAAAGTATTCTGAACCGTCCCGCGCCGTCGATTTGCGCCGCTTCCGCATAGCTCCAGCTGATAGTTTTGAACGCGCTGTGCAGCATGATAAAGTTAAAACCAAAGCACCCCGAGTACAAAAACAGCACGCCGACAAGCGAATCCATTATGCCGAAAGTTTCCATCATCCTGACCTGCGCGGGCAATGTGCCCACAATGGGTACGATCATGGTGAATATTGCAGCACCCAATATCAGTCTGCGTCCGGGGAAATTGTACATTGCAACGCAGTAGGCGGAAATTGTGGAAAGTCCAACGCTGATGACAGTGCCAAGCACGGTCGTCAATATGCTCATTCCCAGCATACTAAGCACCGATTGTCCCTCGATTTTGAATTTAAGAACTTCTACTATGTTGTCAAAATGAAATTCTTTGGGAAAACCGAAAATATTGCCTGCGTTGAACTCTTTTACGCTCTTGAAAGAGCTGACAAGCATCCAAAGGAACGGCACTAACAAGCTGATGGAGTAAATCACAAACACTCCGAACATGATCCATTTGATGGATTTGTACACCAAGTGTCTGCCTTGCCCCTTTTCTTCCAACCGATGTATGCGGCGGGTCACCGATTTGTACAAATTTTTGTTTTTCATCAGAAATCCACCCCGCTGAATTTTTTGGAGAGTCTGTTACGCACAAGCAGTACGATAGGCGCCCATATAACGGAGAACAACAAGCCTTTTGCCGCCATTTGCGAATACTTGATCGGATTGAACTCCGCAGTGTTCATAAATATTTCCATTGCAATGCTGTATGTCACTCCGTCTCCGTTGGTAAGCAGATAGGGTTGCAAGTACAGCGTCAACACGTTTGTCATACCCAACACTATCAACGTGACAATTGTGGGCCAGATGAGCGGAATGGTGATTTGCGTAAATTCACGGAAGTAACCGGCTCCGTCCAATTGCGAGCTTTCGAAAATCTCTTTGGGAATGCGTCCGATAGCTCCGGAAAGCAACACCACGTTGTAGCCCAATCCCGCCCATATACAGTAGACATACACAAACAGCTGAGAAACGGGCCAACGTCCGTAGACATAACCCTTAAAACCCAACCACTCGAGAAATTCCGACATGTAACCGTAGGTGGGGTCCAACGGCATGTTGTAAGCCATCACCAATGCCACTATAGGAATGATGTTGGGCAAAAAGAATATCACCCTGAACACATTGGCAAGCGGCATGTTCTTTTGCAAAAAGTAGCTGAACAACAAGGAGAGCGGCAAGCTGACAAAAATGGTGATGACGGCATAGCCCAACGAATTGAGCAATATAACGGAAGAGTTGTTCAACCAAGACACGCCCGTATCATTGAGTTCGTTGGTAAAGATATCTTTGATTGCCCACTTGAATTGATCGAGCCCCACAAATTCCGTGTTGCCATATATGTCCGTCCTCTCAAATGCCATGGCAAGCGAACCGAAATTGACAAACACCCAAGTGATCACAAATTGCAACACGGGGTATGCCAACAATGCCGCCACAAACAGGTAGTCCCTCTTTGTGCGAGATGACATTCGTTTTTTGAGCAGCTTGGAACGCTTGAGACTCATTGAATTCCTCCCCATCTCAATGCGACGTCATCAACAGTCAAAGCTTCGCCTGTGCAGAATATTTCAATTTCGACGCGTCTTGTGCCCTTGGGAGCAACAAAGTCTTTGGAAAAAGTCGCCCAATCGGAACAATCCACCGTAAGCACCTCTTCTCCAACCATGTCGTCGCCGTTACCGAGAAATACGACAGAAACAGTGCCCTTGCCCATTGCGGCAAAGGAGAAATCGAGTTGGCTGCCCTCGAAAATGCTGTCGATGATTTGAGACACCAAACCAATTTGCGTCACCCTGACGCCGCAGGAATATTGAAGCCCTATGCCGTCGCTCACCGTGCAGTAAGCGGACGGTGCTGCGCCTTGCATCTGCTTGCGTAGTTCGTTGTACGCGTCGTTGACCTGACTCGGGCTGTAGTCGGGGTGTTCGTCGCGTATTTTTTGCTTCATTGCGTTTGTTTCTTCGGAAGTAAAAACTCGTATGTTGTACTCCCAGCCGCTGTTGGTTGCGCCCTTTGCGGCAAATTCGAAATCGCCGTTTGCCACCTTGTTGACAAGCGTTGTGGCAACGGGCGCAGAAGGATACTCGGAATCGGACGCCATTTCTCCGGACAATGCGGGAGCGTACTCCACTATGGCTTGATTTTTGAAGGGAGTGTACCTGACCCAATCCACATACATGCAATCCGTTTCGAAGTTGGCTGTGCCCACAAATCCAGCGTTGTTGGGAAACCAAACTCCCAACCACAGCCGCACTTGGTAGTACGGAACAAAAACGTCGCTTATAGCCGTTACCTTGCCGTCAATATAGTAGACAACGCGCCCGAGAGAAGTGTCGCGTTCCGTTGTTTCACCGGAAAACGTCTCGCCGTTTTCCACCGTGTACCAATCGAAACCGTAGGTGTGCCACTGTCCGTCGGCAAGAGTGTTCAGTTTGCCGTCAGTAACTTCGGAAACGCTGACATCTTGCGATTGATTTTCCCGTTCCGTTATATAATTGGTGTTTAACACATTTTGAAAAGATATTATACCTGTTGTTTTGCCGCCCGGTAACTCGATGTCGATTTCGTGGTTGCCCATCGTCTCGCTGTCGTACGCGTAGGTCCAAAAGGCACTGCATGCTCCCAAACGGGGAAGTATTTTCATCTTGACTTCGTACCTGCCCGCGCCCGTCACAAACTTGCTGATGAGTGCCGCGCCCGTCAAAGTGCCGTCCTTGCGCTGTCCCACGCCGCGAACGTTTCCCGAAGTGTAGTATTCGCCGTTGCCCGTCAACACCAACACTCCGTCGTCGGTGTAGTTGACGTTTTGCGGAACAACTCCGCCGTTGCCGTTTGCGCCCCAAGAATGTTTGCCGATGTACCAATTGTCCTTGCTTACGCCATCGGTAAAATCGTCAAAAAACATGCTGTCGTAGTCCAATTCCACGCCGTCCAACAGCTGTACGTCCCCACCAACTTCCAACACAGCCTCCTTATCGGAGTCTTTGCAGCCGACAAGCAAGCAAAGCGACAAAGCGCAAGTCAGCACTGCAACCAAGCAAATCAAAACAAATTTTTTCAAAATGAGTCCTCCGATAACTTTTTTTACATTATATCATGCGTAAAATGCGATTGCAATATGTTTTTTCAGAAAATTAAAAAATATATGAAAAATTGCGGAAAATTAGCGAAAAATTGGTATTGACACCCAAATTAAAGTGTGATAATATGAAAATACAGTTTTTTAACAAACAAAAAAAACATATAAAAAACTCCAAGGAGGCTTTGCAAATTATGAAAAAATCTAAAACCGTTTGTTTGATATTGCTTGCTCTTGTGCTAGTGATAGTCGGATCTGCGGCGTTGTTTGCCGCATGCGGACCCAAAAACGACCCCAAGACGCTGAACATCGTGGCACTCAACGCGGGCTACGGCAAGGAATGGTTGGAAAAACTTGCCGACAAATTCGAGGCAGATCACCCCGGTTACAAGGTAAATCTCGACAACGCCATTCACGAAGCTCCGACTTTGATTTCATCCCACATCAACAGCAAAAACAATATAGACGACCTCTATATAAGCGTTGGTAGCAGTTGGAAAACTTACGCGGCTCAGGGCAAGTTTGTGGCATTGGACGATTTTGTGGAAGAGGAAGTAGACAACGTAAAAATAAAGGACAGACTGAACGCAGCCTACGCCAACTCCATTTACTTCCCCGACAAAAACGGCACGATGCACACCTACCGTCTCCCTTGGACGGCGGAAATCGGCGGTATCTACTACAACAAAACCATGTTTGACAAATACGGCTGGGGCGATTGGCTCAAAGAAAAGTATACCGACAACACCACAGGTTTGCCCGAAACGTACGCACAGCTAAAAGCTCTTTGCGACAAAATCGTGGAAGATTCAATCCCGTCTGAAAGTGGCATGAAGGCACAACCTGTAAAGCCCTTTGTGTACACGGGCGCAAACCCCGACTACTTTGACTACACCGTCTACACTTGGTGGGCACAGCTCTCCGGTGAGGAAGCGATGAGGGAATTTTTCAAATACAAGAGCGCGTCCAATTGGAACACGAGCAACCCCACCTATGCCAATTTGCAAAAGGCAACGCAGCTGTGGAAAGATTTGCTGGGCAACTCGGACTACGTGATGGACAAATGCGAGGGAATGAGCAACCACACCGCTCAAACAAACTTTGCCAACGGTCGCGCGGCAATGATGTTCAACGGCGGCTGGCTGTACAACGAAATTCTCGACTACGAAATAAACAACGACTTTGAACTCGGTTTGATGAAAACCCCTGTTGTGGAGGGCGCAAAAGACAGTTCCATCGTCTACACCATCGGCGAGGACCAATATATTGCAATACCCGCCTCATCGACAAAGCAGGAACTTGCAAAAGATTTTATCAAGTTGATTGTGAGCGACTTCGGTTGCAAAACTTTCCTCGAAGAAGCGCACGGCGTGTTGGCGTACAATGGCAACATAAATCTTGACGACATTGACGACAACTACCTCAAAAACATGATGCAGGTAAAAAACAGCTACGAACATGCGTTTACCGACTACCCCACCGTTACCGCACTTGACAACGCCAAAAACAGCACTTCCCTTTTGTGGTTCTCCGATTTGGTGATGATTTGGGGAACGGCAAGCCTTAGACCCTATCAGAGTCTGATTTCCTCTAACCCCAAGTCGGTGGAAGAGGCGTTCAGTCAAATTGCAGGTCAGGTAAGCGGACAGTGGTCCACTTGGAAAACCAATGCGGGCATCAATTGACGGGGAGAAACTCTTATGAAAAAGCTGCACGTTGCAGTTTCGCATTTTTTGCGGCAGGATCTTCTGCTGCGCAAAAATTCGGCGACAAAAGCAATTGCTTTGCCCGAAAACTGCTACTATTTACCACATGACGCCGTATTGTGTTATCCGCGCGTCAACGGGGACTCTCGCTACCCCTACTCCGCAGACGGATTGACGCTTTGGGCACGTTCGTCAGGCTACATTTCGCTGAACGAAAGCACATTTTACTGCATTTTGCCTTCCGAAGAAGGGAAAGAACCCTACGCCGCCTTTTTCGGCGGAGTGCAACGGGGAGAAGGCTTTGCGCCCATTTCCATAACGGGCGTGGCGCAACAAGCAAACGAAAACGTGCGCCGCTTTACTGTGTTTACTCCCACCGCCGTTTACTACGTTGCCCAACACAAACGCGTTGCATTTTACGTGCGCGCCTACATGACGCAGGACAAAAAAACGGTCTTTTCCGTGGGGGCTACCAACAACGGCATAAAAACGGAACGCATATATCTGGCTTCGTACATCAACTTTTTGTTTATGCACCAAGCGGGCGAGGGACCGGAAACAAGGTGGTTCAAAAAAAGCACTCAAACAGAACACGGCTATCTGCTGGAAACCGTGGAGGATTTGGACCGTTACACCCATCTCAAAAACTTCGGTGTGCTGAATCGTCACGCAACGGGCTACGTGTTTGACGAACACACCTGTTCGCGCAGCGACTTTGTCGGGGGCAAAAACAACAGCTTGTGTTGCGCAACGCCGCTGTTTGAAGGACATTTTTCCAAACAGAAAAAAGTGTGCAACTTTACGGATACCGCCATTGCGGGAGACATGTTCCACTTCGATCTCAAAGCGGGCGAAAGCGTCATCGTGGATTACGTGATGCAAATTTGCCCCACTTTGGAAGCGGCTTTGGGCGCGGTAAAGGAAGTAAAAGCCAACTACGCCGACAGCACCCTCGAAATTATGACGAGCGACGACATGCGCAAACAACGCAGCGTAAGCATGTTGAAAATGCGTTTTGCCGACACGCGTGAAGGAGAATTGGACGCAGCGGCGTTTTCGGAATTTGTCTCTCACGTAAAACGCCAGACGGAGTTTGCCGCGCTTGCAAAAAACAGCGGCGTTTCGATGTTGGGCGTAAGAGACGTTACGCAACAGCTGGAAGCGGCTTTGATGTGGAATCCCACCGCTTGCCGCGCCAAAATTTTGGAGGTTTTGAGCTACATAGATCCAAGCGGACGCGCGCCGCGACAGTACTCCATTCCCGCGCCGAACGCTTTACCGCGTATGGATACAAGGGAATTTGTCGATCAAGGCAATTGGATCGTTTCGGCTCTGTACACCTACCTTAGCTACACGGGAGACTACTCCATTCTCAACGAAAAATGCGGCTACTACAAGATTGTCGCGCCGAACCGTGTAGAGGCGGTAAAGGAACGAAACAGCGTTTACGAACATCTTGTTCGCATAACAGACTACTTGCTTTCCAACGTAGACGAACAAACGCACTGCCTTAAAATTCTCTACGGCGATTGGAACGACGCCGTGGACGGCTTGGGCGTACCCTTGGATTCAAAGAGCGAGTACGGCTCGGGCGTGTCCGTGATGGCAACGCTGCACCTCTACCAAAACTTGCAACAGATGCTTGAAATTACCGACAAGTATGACAAAGCTTCGCAACGGCGCAATCGCTACATAGAGGCGCGCGAGCAGCTAAAACAGGGCTTGCTGCACTTCGGCGTCGAACGTAAAGGAGACTGTCGTAAAATTCTGCACGGTTGGGGCGACAAACGCTCCTATACCGTGGGCGGATTTTGCGATATGGACGGCAAAAACCGCGACGGTTTGACAGCTAACGCTTTTTGGGTGATATCGGGCGCATATACGTTAGACAAATCCATCAAAAAAGACATTTTGCGTAGCTACGACCGTTTGGACGGCAAGTACGGTTTGCGCACCTTCGAACCGGGCTTTGACGAGGACGCAAAAGGCGTGGGACGAATTGTCAATCTGCCTCTCGGCACTGCGGAAAACGGCGCAACCTACGTACACTCCGCAATGTTCGGCATTTGGTCGCTGTTTGAAATGAACGAAAGCGAACGCGGTTGGAAACAACTTGAAAAGGTGTTGCCTATAACGCACAACTATCTGACAACGACGCCCTTTGTGATGAGCAACAGCTACTCCTTCAATCCGCAGTTGGGCATGGACGGCGAATCCATGAACGATTGGTTTACGGGCAGTGCCAATGCGCTGATAAAGTTGCTTGTGTGGTATGTGTTCGGCGTAAAATGCGATTTGGAAGGCGTAATGGTTGCCCCCGCGAACTACTTCCCATTCGGCGAGGCGGAACTGTCGGTGCGCATAAAGGGAAAAACGCTTAAAGTGCTTTACAAAAAACAAAATTTGCCCCACCGCCGCTTTGTTTTGAACGGCAAAGACGTTCAACCCGTCACCGCGCCCAACGACATTGCTTCGCTGCGCATAGACGACGGGGAAATGCTGCCGACCACTTTGGTGGAGATATTCGACTAAACATTACGACGCAGAACTTGCGTAAATCATATTTTTCTTCTTTTAACAAAGCGACCGCTTGGCGGTCGCTTTGTTGGTTAAAAATGCAAATTGCGTTTTTTGCAAGAGGGCGAAAATGGTTTTGAAAACAACTACTTGCCGTCAAGATGTACCCTTTTGTTGTGCAATTCCAAGTAGGAAAGCAGGTTGGTCGTAAGGTACTTGTCGTTTAATATTTTTGTTGTGGTAATAAGGTTTACAAAGTTTTGCTGATGCGGTTGGAGAAATTTGCTGCAAATCACTTCGCCGCGATTGTTGAAGGAAACTACGCCGTATTCGAACATCTTGTCATGGTTGGCACACAGCCAAAGTCCGTTGTCCGCGTCAACTGCCTGACGCCTTTTTTCGTCGGGACTCAATGGCGATTTGTCAATGTCGGTTATTCTGTGAATGTGTGACGCCACGACGCTTGATTCGATGTCGCATTCGCACAGGCAGCATTTCTTTTTGCCGTATTTTTCCAACAAATTGTAACGAAATTCATCCTGTTTGCGACAGGTGGACGCTTTGCCGAGCTTTCTGCTCTCAAGATCAATTGCCCCCGCTTCGATAATGACGCCGTAATATTGGAGCAATTTTTTGTCCGTTGCGGAAACAATTTCCATGCCGTGTTCCTTAACCTGTACAAAACGTACCTCTTTACCAAGCTTTTTGGCAATTTCCGCCAATTGACAAGCCGTGAAAGTTGCCTCTTTGCCATTTGCCCCGAACAGCTTGCCGTATATGACAATTTCTTTTTCCTCTTCGATTGCATACGAAGATTTGTTGGCGGTATTGTAATTTTGCCTTTCCTTCTTTGCGTTTTTCCAATCCAAAAAGCTGTAGTAAGGGTTGATTGGGTCGATTTGCAATTCGCTTTCGTTCAAAATACCGATTCCGAGAGTTTTTGCGACCCTGTACGTGTCGAGAATATAACTTGTTTTTGCGCGGGAGGAGGTATCCAACAAATGAATGTAAATTTCTTTGTCGTGACATTCGTCCTCTATGTACTGCCTCAACACGGTGGGAATGTACTGCGCCAAAAAAGAATTTCTGCCCTTGGCACTGTCGCCGCTTACAATCACGTAAATTCTTTTCCCCTCGTTTTCCACGACAATGTTCCGACCATTTCCCTCAAGGTAAATCGGCTCGTAGTCTTTTCCAAGCGAAAGCTCTGCGAGTATTTTTTTGATGGTCGCGTCGCTTGTAGAATTTTTGTATCTTGTTTTAACGTAAACCTTCATCCTTCACCTCGTAATTACAAACAAGCACTTCTTCTCTGTTTCCCCGAGCCTTTTGGACGTATTCGATCACTTTGTAACCGTTTTTTTCTACCCAATCGAGCAACTGCACGTTGGTTTTGCCGTTGTGATGTAAAACGTTGGAAAGCATAAACCTGACGCGTTTTTGATTGAGTTTTTCCAAAAACCGCAAAAGCCGCGCTTCTTCAGCCTCGTTCCAACCGTTAAAGCCCCGTTTGCCGTCGTTGTAACTGCCCAACGTTATCAAATAGGGCGGATCGACATAGACAAAATCGGCAGGAGTAATTTTTTCGTAAAACGTTTCGTAATCCTCCGAGTAAAACGCGATGTTTTTCTCTTTTGCTATGCGAGAAAAAGAAACGAGCTTTTCCAAAATTTTATCGTTGAAACCCGCTTGTCCTACAGGATTGTTGTAATCGTATTGACTGTTAAAACGAATTTGCTGTTGATACCCGTACATAATCAACAAAAAGAGTTCGCGACAGTCGCGCTTGCCGATAGCCGTTGAATTGTACTTTTGCCGCAGCTTCAGGTATGCGTCTTTGTTTGCTTTGCCCAACCCGAATTTTACAATTGATGCCTGTACAAATTTGTAAAAATCCGCCATGTCGGCATTGGTGATGTATTCCAACAATTCTTTGACCTTGAAGTTTATGTCGTTGTACACTATTTTTTGAGCTTCGGAGTTTATGCCGACGTTAAAGCCCCCCGCAAACAGATCGTAGAATGTTTCTACTTGTTTGGGCATGTTTTGGTAAATAAAATCTATCATATCATGCTTGCCACCGATAAAATTCAACGGCGAAGCATAACGCGCCTTTTCCTTTTTTTCGATAAAAAACAGGTATTCGCAATGCGAATCGTTGCTTTCGGCAATACTGTTTTTGTATCTTCTGTAATTGATTTGCCTCAGCTCGAATGTTTGTGCGTTTCCGTACCTTTTCAAGACGCTTTCAATATATTCCTTGCTCATAATTCCGTCGGAACTGTAGCTTACGATTATATATTGAAATTCGGCGTCGGCTATCAATTGCTCGAATGCGACTTGCGCTTTGCCGTCACGAGAAAAATCCGAACAGTACTTTGACATGTCTCGCGCGCCGGTTTTCCCCTTCAAAACGGGAGCGTCGTACCGTGCAAGCGTCTCTAACAAGTGGTATTGCACGGCATACTGATTTCTTGTGTATGGCGGATCGAGATACAAAATGTCGCCATGCACCTTTTTTATTACATTCAGAATGTCGTCGTTGTGTACTTCCGCCGTATTTTCCGCGTGAGGATGGGCGTCGATGGGAACAAATTCCATTCTTTTGGTGGCTCTGGGGTCCCATTTTTTCAAATACGCGCCGTAAACCCCCGCAACATTGGCAACCTTGGAAACCGATTCGATCAATGACGCAAGCAGAAAAAACTTCTCGCTTTCCGTAATTTTGGATTGTGCGTACCATTCATCTATTTTGGTTCGGATAAAGTCGATTTTTTGCGCATTTTCATGACTGAAATACATTCTTTCGGAACAAACGGGCGCAAAATTTCTCGTAAAAAAGCCATCGCAATCAAAAGACTGCGCGTCGTTAAAATATTCAAACGGATCTAACCCCAACGTTTCAAACATTTTTTGAGGTGAATTTAGCTTGGCTTGCGTCAAAACGTAAGAGAAATACAAATTATCGTTTGCAATCAATTTGTATTTGTCTTTGTAGTGATGACCAACGCTCGCCGTTCCGCTGAACGCGTCGAAAAAGACCAAACCCTTTTTGTTCAGACCCTTGTCCTCCAAGAGCTTGTCGATTTCTTCCAAAATTTTAATTTTGCTGCCGATGTATCTCATTGCACCACTATTATATCACACTTTTTGGGCGCGGTCTGCTTTTTTTGACCGAGAACCGCCGCAAAATCAATTTTTTGTAAATTTGGCATAAAACAATACGAACCCCACAGTATCTGTCGGGTTCGTATTATTCGGTTCTATAATAAATGTTGGGGTGTGAGTAAAAAAGATAGAGCAAAGACTCTTTTTCAGTGTATAATTGAATTGGAAAAACCACTAGGAAAAAGGGAGATTGCTCTATGGATAATTGTATCACAAAGTTTCTGGATTTGGGAAACGTTTTTGTGGAAAAAATTGAAAATAATTCTAATAACATTGTCGTATATGCAAGTACCGAAAGCAGGGAGGTTATATGCCCGCATTGCGGGCATACCACCAAGAGAGTACACGACTACCGATTGCAAGATATTAAAGACGTTCCGTATAATGGCAAAAGCATAATTATTAGATTAAGAAAACGAAGATATGTATGTTGTGAGTGTGGGAAAAGATTTAGTGAAAAGTATGGTTTCTTACCAAGATACCACCACATGACGCAGAGAGTATATATGCATATACTTAGAGAATGCAGGGAATTGGTCTCATACAAAAGTATTGCTCAAAGGTTCGGCATAAGCTCATTTACCGTTATGAGAATAATGAATATGTACAGCAGGGAAATATACAAGGCTCCGAGGGTATTCAGTATAGACGAGTTTAAGGGAAATGCAGGCGACAGATTTCAGTGTATTATTGCCGATCCTGCAAAACATAAAGTCTTGGAAATACTACCGAATAGGGACAGTATACAGCTATTGGATTACATAAAGGGCATAAAAGGGAGACAAAATACAGAAATATTTGTTTCGGACATGTACAAGCCTTATGTAGATATTGGGAAGATATGTTTTCCCAATGCGAAGATAGTAATAGATAAGTACCACTACACCAGACAAGTATATTGGGCATTAGATAGGGTGAGAAAGCGAATACAGAAAAA
>CANRHN010000025.1 GCA_947630425.1 uncultured Clostridia bacterium
TGAAGGGATTCGAACCCCCGACCGACGGCTTAGAAGGCCGTTGCTCTATCCTGCTGAGCTACAGGCACAGGCAAACGTAGTTTGGAGCGGGTGATGGGAATACTTCGCTTCGTGGCGTTCGCTACGCTCGGCTCAACGGACCCGTCCGCTTCCCACCGAATAGTTGTGCAACGCTTAGTCTGTCACAGCACCACGCTCGATTTGTAAATGGAGCGGGTGATGGGAATCGGACCCACGCGACCAGCTTGGAAGGCTGGGATTCTACCATTGAACTACACCCGCACTTCAACAGCCTCTTTATTATAACTTAAGCAACAAAAACTGTCAACGGTTTGAAGTCAAATTTTGCAACAAAGGTGCAAAAAATTTGTTTACGTGTACAAGCCGTTGTTTTGTAAAATGGGGTGATGGGAATACTTCACTTCGTTTCGTGGCGTTCGGCACGTTGTGCCTCGGCTGAACGGACCCACGCGATTGACTCGTTGCCTTACAAACTCCACCATTCAACTACGCCCGCACTTCAAATGTTTTTTTGAACTCACGCAACAAAAACTGTCAACGGTTTGAAGTCAAATTTTGCAACAAAGGTGCAAAAATTTTGTTTGCGTGTACCATGCCGTTGTTTTGTAAAATGGAGTGATGGGAATACTCCGCTTCGTATTCACTTCGCTTCGTACTTCACTGCGTTTCGTGGCGGACGACACGTTGTGTCTTGGCTGAACGGACCCACGCGATTGACTCGTTGACTTAAAAACTCCACCATTCAACTACGCCCGCACTTCAAATGTTTTTTTGAACTCATGCAACAAAACTGTCAACGGTTTGAAATCAAATTTTGCAACAAAGGTGCAAAAATTTTGTTTGCATATACCTATACTGTTGTTTTGCAAAATGGGGTGATGGGAATACTTCACTTCGTTTCGTGGCGGGCGACACGTTGTGTCTTGGCTGAGGGCGCTCGGCACGTTGTGCCTTGGCTTAACTGTCCCGTGTGACATCAAGTGACGAGTAAAATTACAAAACTAAACTTCAAGCGCGCTCAACTTTCCGCCGCAATCAATTTTCCTTGCCTGTTGAGCGTAATGAGCAAGTTCTGCATATCGGAAAAATTGACAACGTACACAATGGGATCTCCTTCCTCATCCTTGCCGTCAGTTATTATACTGTCCCCCGGTTTTGTGTAGCTATCCGTGCCGCTTTGTCCGTTCAGTTTCAGGTACAGGTCGTTAAAAAATTCCCCTATTTTGTCCAACAAATCGTATTTTGCCCACTTTTCGCTGTCGCGCTGCCACTCTTTTACAATGTCGGGCTGAATGGAATTGTACAATTCCGCAACCTTTTCGTTTGTGTCGGGGTACAGCGACACCATTGAAATAGCCCGATACATGCAATGCACCAACGCGCCGTAACGAATGTACGGATCACTGCTTGTCAGACACACATAGCAGGAAACAATATCGGCTTCGTACTCGCGCATAACGCCTTTACCATGCGCCAACTCGTGCCCCATTGTGTACGGCAAAAACAGTCCCGTTTCGATTCCGTTGATATTTGCCTCGCCGAACGGCGCAAAAAACACTCCCGTAATGCCCAATTCGCTCATTATGGTTTTGTTTATTATTTTTTTAGCCTTGGGCGTATAGGACGAAAAATAACTGTCGTCTATGCGCTTGTACTCCTCGGCGAGCCGTTTTGACATTTCGCGAAACGTATAGGGAAAAACTATATCTCCGTTTTCGTCGTGTTTTGTGGCGTTATAATCGGCGTTTACCTGTTTAACAACATATTCGGCAATCTCTATTGCTTCTTCCTTTGTCACGTCGTCGCTGGAAAACTCGGTATATATTTCTTTGGGAAGCGGCTTACGATTGTAGGCAAAGGACGCCGTAGAAGCGTAAATGTTGAGAAACGAAAACAGACATATCGCCACAATAAGCACAGCTGTCAGCGCCTTGTACCACTTTTTTTTGACAAGCAACACAATTTCTATGACAAACCAAGCAACCGCGCCCAAAATGACGACAATCAAAAAAAGTTCGTAAAGGCTCAAAGGTATCCAACCAAACGCGTTGCCAAACACCAAAATCCATCCACGCGAGATTGTCGTTGCAAAAAATTCGCACACGTTTTGATTAAGTTTGAGCAACGACAAAACAGCAAAAAGCACCACCAACACGCCCAACACTATCAGGCGTATAATAGTTTTTTTCTTTGGAGAACATACCTTTTGCTTTGTGTGTTTCATAATCGCTCGACAAAATCAGCAAAAAAGCTGAAACTTTTTTTCAAGATACTCCTCGTTACGCTGAATATACGTAATCACATCCTTTGCATTTGCTGCGCGTTCAATGCGATTTTCATTGGTTAAAACTCGCTTTGAAATTGCATTTGTGCCGCATGCAAGAATGTCCGACAGCTCTTCCATAATTCCGATGTTGTACAGACAGGCTTTTCCCGACTTGCAGTAGCCCACATTTTCGAGATTTTGCGCCATATACTTTTGCCTATACATATAGTATGGAGCATAGCCCGCCTTGCAAAACGCGTCGTGCGAATAGTTTACCATTTTTTCCACATTTGCCTCGCTCAAATAGCCTTGCTCTTTGAGTTTGCTTCCGTGCTTAAGCGCCAACGTGTGTACGGTGATGTTCTCGGGTTGAAGCCGAATGGCGCAGTCCACGCTGTAACAAAACATTTCGTAGGTTTCCGTCGGCAAGCCCGCGATGAGATCCATGTTTACAACAAAGCCATACTGCTTGGCAAGAGCATATTTTTCATATATGTCTTGAACTGTGTGTCTGCGCCCTATAACGTCCAACACGCTTTGATTGAAGGTTTGAGGATTTACGGAAAGACGCTGTACGCCGTGCGCTTTAAGCACCGAAAGCTTGTCCTCGTCTATCGTGTCGGGACGTCCTGCTTCTACAGTGTACTCCACGGGAGTTACGTCAATGCAGTCCATCACTTCGTCCAACTGCTTTGCGGAAAGCGACGTTGGCGTTCCGCCGCCGAAATAGACGTTTTGTATGGTAATTGAATTGTTGCGGGCAAATTGTAGCGTTTTTTTGATGTCTTGCTTTAGCGCCTCGACATAAGGCTCTACGTACTTTTTCAGACGTTCTATTTCGCCGCTCGTAAATGAGCAGTAGCTGCAACGACTTACACAAAACGGTATGCCCACGTACAAATCCGCACTGCCCGACTTTCTGTTGCGCAAGCTGCCTTGCGTTGCAAAAATGTCGGCTACAAGCTGCGTTTTTTCTTTGGAAACACCCAGCACATCCACGAATGTTTTGCGCCAATCCAACCCCTCGCGTGAAAGCTGCTCGGCAAGTTTGGTGGGACGTATACCCGTGAGGCTGCCCCACGGCATCTTCTTTCCCGTAACAGACGTCAGCAAATTATATGTTGCAAGTTTTGCGTAGCGTTTGCGCAATCTCGTCGTTTGCAATTCATCAGAGAAAGGCTCAAAGGATTGTTCCGAGCAAATTTCCCCCATTGCCGCCCTGTAAACATACCTGCCCTTTTCTTGCTTCTCCGTCAAAACGATATCGGCAAATTCGGGGCTGTCGCAAAGTTCGGCGTCCGTAAAAAACAGCTTTACAACGTCATGAACTTCGGGCGGATATGGAAAGTTTGTGTACAAATGTCTCATTTTATCCTTGCGTGCGGTACACATTGATAACCGCGGGAATTGCCAACAGTCTGTTCATCAAAGCATTGGTCTGTTCGTGGTTGCTTATTTCCACGGTTATGGTTGCAATGGCGTTGCCTTTACGGTCCTTGCGTGCATTGATAGCCACAAAAGACAACCCCTCGCCGCTGATGACTTTGGTTATATCGGCAAAAACTCCGCCTTTGTCCTCGGCAATAATTTCCACCGTTACGGGGAATGTCGTTTTGTCGCTCATGTTTGCCCATTCAGCCTTGACAATTCGTTCCGGCTCCATGTTTTTTATCGTATGACAATCGGCTCTGTGTACGCAAACGCCTCTGCCACGCGATATATAGCCCACAATTTCGTCTCCGGGAACAGGTGAACAACAACGAGAAAACCGCACCAAAAGGTCCTCTACGCCCTTGATAATGACGGATTTTTCTTTTGTGCCGCTTTCTTGTTTTTTGCGGCTGTTTTGTTGACTTTTGATTTTTTCCGCAACGTCCTTGTTGCCGGAAATGAGTTTGATAACAACCTGATTGAGAGAAAGGCTGCCGTAACCCACCGCGGCATACATTTCGTCCACGCTTGCCAGCATATAGCGGTCGCATACCGCCTGTATTGCGTCGGGAGTCATCAATTCGTAAGGATTTATTCCGCGGTGCTTGATTTCGCGCTCTATCATACCCTTACCCGTACGAATGTACTCATCCTTCAGCTCACGCTTGAAAAACTGTCTTATCTTTGCTTTTGCGGAAGGCGTTTTGACAATTTTCAGCCAATCGCGAGACGGTCCTTTGGCGTTGGGATTGGTCATCACTTCAACGGTGTCGCCTGTTGACAACGTGGTGTCCAGCGGAACAATCTTGTTGTTGATTTTTATTCCGACGCACTTGTTGCCCACCTGACTGTGGATCAGATACGCAAAGTCCAATCCCGTCGATTCCGCGGGCAATGTCTTTACGTCTCCGTTGGGCGTAAACACATACACCTCGTTGGTGTTGGAAATATCTTTACGTATAAGGTCCAAAAACTCTGTGCTGTCCTTAAAATCGTCGTTGTAGGACAACACCTCCTTTACCCAACCAAGCTTGTCGTCCATAGCCGTAGCACCCGTGACGCCCTCTTTGTACTTCCAATGCGCGGCGATACCGTATTCGGCTATTTTGTGCATTTCGTGAGTACGTATTTGCACTTCTATCGGATAGGTGTGCGTGCCGATTTCGATAATAACCGTTGTGTGCAACGATTGATACATGTTGGGTTTGGGGACGGCAATGTAATCCTTGAAACGCCCCGGCATTGGCTTCCAACGCGCGTGAATTGCACCCAAAACAGCATAACAATCTTTGATTGTATCAACAATGACGCGCACAGCGGTCAGGTCGTAAACCTGATCGAGCGTTTTGTTTTGACGGCGCATTTTTTTGTAAATAGAATAAAAATGCTTTGTTCTGCCGTAAATGTCAAAATCTTCTATTTTTGCAGCCTTGAGTTCGGCTTTGACATCCTCAATGAAGGCGTCCACTATTTCTTCACGTTGCTGTTTTTTCAGAGCTATTCCGTTGCTGATATCCGTGTAGGCTTGGTTGTCAAGATATTTCAGACACAAATCTTCCAACTCGCTTTTGATGGACGAAATACCCAATCTGCCCGCAATGGGGGCAAAAATATCCAGCGTTTCTTTTGCAATTATTTGCTGTTTTTCGGGGCTTAGGTACATCAAAGAACGCATGTTGTGCAATCTGTCCGCAAGTTTGATGAGCATGACGCGAATATCCTTTGCCATAGCAAAAAACATTTTGCGCATGTTTTCCGCCTGTTCTTCTTCCTTGTTGTGGAATTGAATTTTGTCAAGTTTGGTTACTCCTGCGACAAGGTTGGCTATCTCGTCACCGAAACGTTCGCGCAAGTCGGCGTCGGTAACGTAGGTATCCTCCACGGTATCGTGCAAAAGCGCGGCGCAAATGGTTGGCACGTCCAAACCCATGTCTATCAAAATGTCCGCAACAATCACAGGGTGCGTGATATAAGGTCTGCCGCTTGCGCGGAATTGTCCCTGATGCGCATTGTAGGCAACCTGATAAGCGTCCTCGATGCGACTGACTTCGTGAGGATGGTAGTAATGCTTTACTTTAGATAAGAAATTGTTCAGGGTAATTTCGGCTTTTTCTTGTTCTGTGTTCATAGTTACCGTCACTTATTAAATGCTTGATATATTGCGGAATCCGTCAAAGCGCGCTTTACCGAACCGTCCAATTCAACGGTGTACTTGTCTGTGATTTTTGCAAGTCCGAGTTCTTCAAAGACCCGAAGCGCAACAACGTACTGCTGATAACTTAGCTTGCCCGTCAGATACTTGTCGTAAACTCCTCTGACGCTTTCAAAGCTGTTTTTGAGTTTGATTGCGGAGTAAACAAGGGCGCAAACGTCACGCGTAAGCTCAAGCGTGTACAGCTCCTCTCTTGCCGGAGCAGCCTCTACATAGTACGCGTCGGGGATTTTGAGCGACATTCCCTTGTGAGCAAAATATACGATTTTTTCAAATCTGCCAAAACCGTAGTTTTGCAAAGGAGAAACAACCGCCACTTTTGTCAATCCGCTATCAAAAAATATATCGACGCAAAACTGTTCCAAGTTCAAAACGGAACAGTACGCCAAATACGTCTCGTAGTCGTCGAACACAACGGCGACGCTTTTGCCGCTGCACAATGTTTTTGCCTGTTCCGCGTCCACAAACCGACGCTCGTCCGTTGTAAAATTCTTTAGCAAATTCAGCTTGTAAAACTCGTCGAAGCAAACGGAATTGGAGAGGGACATATCCTCCAAAATACCGCAAGTTTTTTTTGTGTAACTGTCCGTTTCCGTAGAACAAAGCAAATCAACATTTGCTCCGTTGCGAATAAAGGGAGCAAACGCGCCGTATTTGAAAAAGCCTTTTACTTCCAAACCGCAAGAAAGTGTGGCGGAAAGGTGCGCCTCGTCTCTGCCGAACAAATTTGCCTGCACCACGCTGTCCGAAACGCGACAAACAATCTTGTCCTGCGGCAACATGGGTTGCAGCTTGTTCGTCAAATTTACAATGTCTTGCACAGTGCAATCCTTGCCCAACTCCACATCGTAGTAACAACGTTTTTCAAAGCTGTCCTCATCTACTGCGCCGAGTACCTCGCAAAGACGTTTGCGCAACTCCTCTACTCTGTCGCAAGCCACGCTAAAGCCCACTGACGCCTTGTGACCGCCGAACTTTACAAGACAATCCTTGCACTTGGAAAAAACGTCAAAAAGATTTATGGCGTCTATTCCCCGTGCCGAGCCGACATAGTTTTCTCCGTCACGCGTCATAATGACGGCGGGAACTCTGTATTTTTCCTTGTAACGGGAAGCAACGATACCCAACAGTCCGTGTTGCCAATTGTCGCTGTACAAAAACACCATGCGCTCGGCTGCAATACGCTTGACGTCGCACATCGAATCAGACAAAACGGAAATTTCTTCCAACAATTGTTTCCGCTTGTCGTTCAATTCCAACAACTTGTTGACCTTGCTTAGATCCGCGCGATCACGGCTCAAAAGAACGTCCAACGCAGCCTGAGGCGAACCGACTCTGCCTGCGGCGTTGATTTTTGGCGCAATGCGCATTGCCACATCGTTTACGCTTACAACGGCAGAACAGTTGGAAAGCTCGGCAAGTTTTTTGAGGCTCTTATGTTGAAAATTTTCCAACCCCATCTTCACAATTGCACGGTTTTCGTCCTGCATGGGCATTATGTCGCCAATCGTTCCGATACACGCAAGGTCGCTGTATGATTTGGCAACGTCTCTGCCCGCCAAAGCCTCGACAAGCTTCCAAGCAACGCCCGCTCCCGCAAGATACGGGAATGGATAACCGAGTTTCGGATTTACGCAAATGCAATCGGGCAAAATTTCGGGAAGCTCGTGGTGATCGGTAACAATCACTTCCACGCCCAATTCCGACACAATTTTGTTTACGTCCTCGGCGTTGGAAATTCCGCAGTCCACCGTGATCACAAGGTCGTAAAATTCCTTGTCAAAGGCTCGAAACACGTTTTCGGCGTGCAGTCCGTAACCCTCGTCTCGGGTGGGAATTATCACATCGTTTTCAATGCCGTTGTCGGAGAAAAACAGCGACAAAACACTGCTTGCCGTCAAGCCATCCGCATCATAATCACCGTAGATAAGAATCTTTCCGCCGCTTTCCATAACGTAGTTGATTGTTTCGACGGCGGCGTCCATGTTTGCCATTTCAAAAGGAGAATGAAACACCATTCTGTCATGAACAAAGTCGTCGAAATTGTTTTCGTCAATTCCGCGTGAGGAAAGTATCTCGGCAATGCTTCGAGAAACTCCCTGCCTCATCAGATATTCCACTTTGTCCGCGTCCGCCACGGGACGCTTTACATACTTACTGTTCATATCGAAAAAACACAAAAGCCTTCTATCTGTAAGTAGAAGGCTGTTTGCAAATCAGTTGTAAATTTTTATTTTCTTGTTTTGGACTTTGCAGCCTTCACTTCAAAGAACGGACCTACCATCAAAGCGAACAACCTGTTCAAGCCAAAGGTCACTGCAAAGGACAGAATTGCTGCGTAGACAAACGCATTGCCCAAAGGAGCAGTCACAAGCGTCGGAATTGCCCAAAGTATCGCGCCTAAAACAAGCAACGCACCGTGTGCAATCAAGCTGATAATGTTGGTCTGCTTGAACGCGGTATATCTCGACCAAGAGTAGGTTTTCTCTTTCATAAACTTGCGCATCTTTTCAAACGTGAATGCGGAGAAGAAGCTCATGAAAGCGTAGGACAGCAAAACGCCTACAGCCATTGCCACGTTGAACAGCTCAAGATGCACCAATGCTCCGAAGAACATAAACACGAACACGGCAAGCAATTGCGTGAGAATGGGTATCAGGCACAATCCCTTGAAACGTACCGCGAAATACACAAAACTTGCAAGCACCAATGCTCCGAACACCACCATAAAGATCCAACCAAACTTGTTTGCGGTTGTTACGGTACTGCCCTTTTGTGTGAGAGTTGTCTCCAGCGCACCGCTGCTTATGTAAGCAGCCATTGCTTTTGCATGCTGTTCGCTGGTAGCCTCGTCACCGTAAGCATAGGTAATTTGCAATTCTCTCCCCGTCCAATACACCCACGTTTCCACTGTTCCGTCAACAGCGCAAGTATAGGGAGTGCTTTCAACAAGCTCTTCGGCAAGTTTCTTTCCTTCCTTGGTAAGACGTACCCTGCAAATGTAAAGTGTGACATCTTGATTCAAATAGCTACGCACGCTTGCACTTTTGAAGTGTTCCTGCGTGAGCAAAACGCTGTCCTCGGAGTAGCTCGGACTGCTTGAATAGTTGACGTTGAGAATTTCCACTTTTCCGTTTACAATCACATTGCTGAGAATTGTGCGTGCAGCGGGTTTTGCGCCGGTGTTTGTGTTGTTGGACTTGGGAATTGCAACTGTAATTGTATCGGAATCTTTGTCGTACTTCACTTCCGATCCATAGTAACCGTAGGTTTTGGAAAGACGGGTTTTGATAGACGCAACGGCGTTATCAATTTTTTCAGCTCTCTTTTCAGCAGTTTCATCATCCAACTTGATGGAATAGGTTGCCTCTACTCTGTCGGTAAACGCCATGCTCTTTTGAATGGTGGTAAAGGGCGATTGATAGTAATCGCCGAAGTTGTTTACCTTGATGTTGGGTATAAAAGCGAATACACCCAAAGTTACCGTTATTGCCAAAACAAGGCAAAGACACAAAGCAACCAAAATTTTCTTTGTTTGTACAGTCATAGTGAGTCTCCTTGACTATTGCCTAACTTAACCATTTTATTATAATATCACTTGATAAAATAGTCAATTGTTTTTTCTTTTTTTTCGACCTTATAAGCAATTTTATTTAATATATATTGAATAAAACAAACGGTTTGCCGCTTTTGATGTTGCAGAAAGACAAAAAAGAGCGAGCAAAATGCCCGCCCTGAAATCAAATATGCGTAAATCGCGACTTGTCAAGCTGCACGCTTGCTCTTTATGATGGCTATCACCGCCGCAACAATCAGCGAAATTGCAAGGTCGAGCGCAATCTGACCAAAGTGGAACTGTCCGCCCATAATTGCAAACAGCGCAAAGGACAGTAACCAGAATATTACCGCGCCGACAAGTGCCTTAAGTAAAAACTTTTCGTCCTTTACGGCTAATAACGTGCCCAAAGCGACCGCAATTACCTTCAACACTTGATTGATTATAGGCAACGCTCTGTCGCCGATGTCGCACAGCTTGGCAATGAGCGCAAGTAACAAAATGCCTATGCAGGAAAAAACCAAGGACAACAAGCCCGCCTTGATAGATTGTAAAATCGTGGATTTTCTTACAGTAGCTTCCATAAAACAAGACCTCCGAATAGCTACTGTAATCTATTCGGAGGGGACAAGTTTTAGACCAAAACTATTTGATTTCGTCTACTTCGTTTTCTTTTTCCTTTTCCGCCTTGGCAATTGCCTGCGCCTCGGGCGATCCGGGTGCGGGCGCGATGGAGTGTATTGCCTGACGCACAAATTGCATTGTGGATTTGTTTTCGTCTACGCCCGTCAACAACCAAATGTGAGAGTCGTCAAGCTGAACAACCTCGCCTACAATGCCGCCTATCGTCGTTACAATACTGCCGACGGCAAGTCTTGACATCATTTCCTCTTGACGCTTTTTTTGCTTACGTTGAGGAATTACCATCAACAGGATCATGGCGACAATCAACACGCCGAACACAATCCATATCCACCAGCCGCCGCTGCTTTCGGCAAAGAAATTCAACAAATTCAACATATATAACTCCTTAGGCTAATGCCACAAAATTTTACAACCATGCGAACGGTACGTTCTCAATTGCACTATTGATTATTATACATTACAATTCCGAAAAATGCAATAGATATCCATCAATTTCAATCAAACGCAACGCTCACGTCCGCTTGCCGTAGTATTTTTCATAGAACTCCTGTTTGTATTCGGCAAAGCTGTCCCGTTTGATTGCTTCGCGCGCGCCCTCTACAAGCTTGAGCAAAAAATTCACGTTGTGTATGCTAAGCAACTCGGCAGCAAGTATCTCTTTGCAGTTGACAAGGTGTCTCAGGTACGCCTTGGTAAAATTTTTACAGCAGTAACAATCGCACTCCTCGTCAAGCGGAGTAAAATCCTGCTTGTAACAGCCGTTGCGCACAACGACCTTACCGTGAGAGGTCATTGCCGTTCCGTTGCGCGCAATACGCGTGGGTAACACGCAGTCGCACATGTCTATACCGCGCTCAATCCCTTCCAAAATGTAGTCGGGCGTGCCCACTCCCATCAGATAGCGAGGCATGTTTTCCGGCAAATACGGTCTGATGACGTCCATCATTTCGTACATCACTTCGCTTGGCTCGCCTACCGACAAACCGCCCACGGCAATTCCGCATTCGGCGTAGTCCCGAACAAATTTTGCCGATTCCACGCGCAAATCGCAGAACATGTTGCCTTGAACAATCGGAAACAGCATCTGATTGCCGTTTACGTGAGCCTTTGCGCAGCGTTCCAACCATTTGTGTGTGCGTGTCATTGCCTGACGAGCATAATTTTTGTCACAGCCGTAGGTGGAACATTCATCAAATGCCATAATTATGTCCGCGCCCAATTCATGCTCCGTTTTCATTACGCTTTCCGGCGTAAAAAGATGCTTACTGCCGTCTATATGCGAGGAGAACGAAACCCCTTCGTCGGTAATTTTGCGCAACTCCCCGAGAGAAAATACCTGAAAACCGCCGCTGTCGGTAAGTATGGGACGATCCCAATTCATAAATTTGTGCAGACCTCCCGCCTGCGCCACTATGTCGCTGCCCGGTCGCAAATACAGGTGATAGGTGTTGGAAAGCAAAATCTGCGTTCCCAACTCCTTGAGGGTGGACGGCAGCAAAGATTTGACCGTTGCAGCAGTACCAACGGGCATAAAAATAGGCGTTTCTATGTCGCCGTGCGGCGTGTGAAAAATTCCCGTTCGCGCGCCCGTATGCTTGTCAACATGTAGTAGTTCGTAACTGAATTGCGTCATATTTTTTTGCTCTCCGATACTTGGAAAAAATCAGAAGGTTGTAAAGCCGACAGCTTGGTTTCAAAATTGCTTGCGGCAACCGCGTTTTCGGACTTAAAAGAGCCAAAATGCTCTACACAATGAACATCGCGTCGCCGAAGGAAAAAAATCTGTACTTTTCTTTGACGGCGAGGTCGTACACATTGAGAATTTCTTCGCGGCTGCACAGCGCGGAAACAAGCATTATCAGCGTACTCTCCGGCAAATGAAAATTTGTGATAAGCGCGTCAACAATTTTGAATTTGTACGGTGGGTAAATAAATATGTCGGTGTTGCCGCTTTTGGCTTCTACGTGCCCCGTTCTGTCGGCGGCGCTTTCCAAAGTGCGAACGCTTGTTGTCCCCACGCAGATAACACGGCGTCCTTCCGCCTTGGCAAGATTTATTTCGTCGGCTGCCGCTTGAGACACCTCGTAGTACTCCGAGTGCATGTGATGATTTGTCACGTCGTCCGTCTTGACGGGGCGAAAAGTGCCCAAACCCACATGCAACAGCACTTCGACCACTTTTACGCCCTTGTCTTTTACTTTTTGTAACAACTCGCGCGTAAAATGCAAGCCTGCCGTCGGAGCTGCCGCCGAACCCTCCACTTTAGAGTAAACGGTGTTGTAACGAGACTTGTCCGAAAGTTTTTCCTTGATGTACGGCGGCAAAGGCATTTCTCCGAGTTGCTCCAAGATGGCTTCAAAAGTCCCGTCGTAAATGAATTCGACTATACGACTGCCGTCCTCTCCTATACTGTCAACACGCGCTTTCAGCTTGTCGCCAAAGCAAAACACGGCACCGGGTTTGGCAATGCGACCGGGCTTCAATATCACTTCCCAATGAGTAAGATCCAACCTCTTTAGCAACAGAAACTCAATTTTGCCACCCGTGTGTTCTTTTGCGCCGTAAATACGCGCAGGCAAAACCTTTGTGTTGTTTACGACCAACACGTCTCCCTCGCGCAAATAGTCTGCAATGTCAAAGAAATGCTTGTGTTCAACCGATTTGGTAACGCGGTCGTACACAAGCAAGCGTGAACTGTCCCGAGGCTCGACAGGCTGTTGAGCTATCAGCTCCTCGGGCAAATTGTACCAAAAATCACTCGTCCTCATCGTTGTTGTCGCTGTCCGCATAGATAGACAGCATTTCCATTCGCTCCTTGGATAGCTTTTTGCCCAAATGCTTGTATGCATTCGGCATGCACACTCTGCCTCTCGGCGTGCGCGCAACAAAGCCTAATTGCAACAGATATGGTTCATATACGTCCTCAATGGTTTGAGTGTCCTCGCCCGTTGCAGACGCAAGCGTATCGAGTCCCACAGGACCGCCGCTGAACTTGTCGATGATTGTTGTCAAAATGTTTTTGTCAACGGCGTCCAAACCCAGCTCGTCCACTTCCATCACTTGCATAGCATGCAACGTAACGGCACGGGAAACCTTTCCGTCCCCCAACACCTCGGCGAAGTCTCTGACGCGCTTCAAAAGTCTGTTGGAAATACGCGGAGTGCCGCGACTACGGCGTGCTATTTCGTATGCGGCTTCGTTGTCTATGTCCGTTCCGAGTTTTTTTGCCGATTTGAGTACAATGGACTGCAATTGCTCGGGAGTGTACAGCACAAGCCGCATCTGCATACCGAACCTGTCCCTTAACGGAGCTGCCAAATTGCCGGCCTTGGTCGTTGCGCCGATGAGCGTGAACTTTTCCAATTTGATGTTGACGCTGGTTGCGCTTGGACCCTTACCCACGACAAAATCCAGACGGTAGTCCTCCATTGCAGGGTACAAAATTTCTTCCAAACTGCTGTTAAGACGGTGAATTTCGTCGATAAACAGCACTTCGTTGGGCTTTAGCTTTGACAAAATAGCCGAAAGATCGAACTTGCCGGGGATTGCCGAGCCGCTTGTCACCGTGATAGGCACACCCATTTCGTTGGCAATTATGTGCGCAAGGGTGGTTTTGCCGAGTCCCGGAGGTCCGTACAAAAGCACGTGATCCAAGCTTTCTCCGCGGGAAAGCGCGGCTCTGATGTAGACCCGCATGTTTTCCTTTACCTTGTCCTGCCCAACATAGTCCTCAAATGTTTTGGGACGAAGTATATTTTCTGTATCACGTTCTTTTTCTGTCAATGTACTTGTAAAAAATTGCTGTTCCATATCTCAAAAATTTTCAATTTATTCTGAACGCCATGTTTATCAGTTCTTCGGCGGTTGTTGCGCCGAGCTTTGCCGCAGCGTCAACAAGCTTTTCGGCGTCGGCTTGACTTTTTCCCAATGAACACAAAACGGCAATGGCGTTTTGCATATCCTTGTTGAACTGCAAATCGGGATTTTGCGTTATGGGAAGCACCATTTGCGCCGCATCTACAACCACTTTTTCCTTTAGTTCAAGCACTATTCTTTCCGCTGTTTTTTTGCCGAGACCCTTTATTTTTGTCAACAGCTTTGTGTCTCCGTTAAAAATGGCAAGAGCAAGGCTGTCGCAATCCATGCCCGAAAGAATTGCCAATGCCACCTTGCAACCGATACCGGAAACGGAAATCAGTCGCAAAAACATTGCCTTTTCCTCTGTCGTGGCAAAACCGAAAAGCGCAATACCGTCCTCTTTTACCTGCATATAAGTGTAAAGCCGTTGTTTTTGTCCCAAACGACACTCCGCAAGCGTATAGGAAGATACTTGCATTTCAAATCCGACTCCGTTGACGTCCACCGTGACAACTCCGTCGGTCAAATCCGTCACTTCTCCGCAAATATAGCTGAACATTTGTACCTCTGTCAGTGAATATAAAATTTGTCTGTCAAACCGCCCGTCTGTATGTGGGTGAGCGCAACGGCAAGCGCGTCGGCGGCGTCGTCGGGACGGGGTACTTTTTCCAACCCGAGGTACACCTTTACCATTTGCTGAATTTGCTTCTTTTCCGCTCTGCCGTAACCCGTCATCGCCTGTTTGATTTGCAAGGGCGTGTATTCGTACAGCTTGCCGCAATTATGAATGGCTGCAAGCAGCAAAACTCCTCTTGCGTGCGCCACATTTATGCCTGTTGTAATGTTGGTGTTGAAAAACAATTCTTCCGCGGCAATCTCGTCCGGTTTGTACTTTTCGATAAGCTCCGTTACCGCCTTGTACAAAATGGCAAGTCTTACCGGAAAGCTTTCTTCTTTGGGGGTGGTTATAATGCCGTAATCCACCACCTTTTTACGGTTAAAATCTTCAAAATCCATCACACCGTAGCCAACAATTGCAAGCCCCGGGTCAAAACCGATAACTCTTTTCATCAGTAGACCTAATCTCCTAAAATATAATATATATCAATAAAGCGCAAAAGTCAAGAGCTTCCGCAAACTAAGCCTCAGACAAGAATGATAAAACGGTCGTCCGATTGATTCAAATAAATATTTTTCGGCACATACGACGGCGTTTGCTCAATGCCTTGTCACGTCCGCAGACAATAGCGCGCCCTACGATAAAAAAGAAGCCAACCGAATTTCAGTTGACTTCCTCTGATTGGTTTGTTGTGCCGAAAAATCACTCGTCTTCTTCGTCGGGCAACACTACATTGTGGTACACTTCCTGCACGTCGTCATTGTCCTCGAGTGTTTCCAGCATTTTTTGGAAACGAGCAAGATTGTCGCCATCCAGCGTTACCATGTTTTGAGGCAGCCACTCCATTTCTGCGGAAACAAGATTCAAGCCCTTTGCAACCACCGCGTCACGCACTGCGCTGAGCGCGCTTACGTCGCATGTCATCTCCACCATTCCGTCCTCTAACGAAACGTCGTCCGCACCCGACTCTATCGCAAGCTCGAATGCGCTGTCGTCGTCAAGACCCACCGTGTTTTCGGCAACTACAATACCTTTACGGTCGAACATATAGCTGACGCTGTTTGTGCCGCCGAGGTTGCCGCCATTTTTGTCAAAAGCGTGACGAACGTCGCCCGCAGTACGGTTTTTGTTGTCCGTCAAACATTCAACGATTACCGCACTGCCGCCAACGCCGTAACCTTCATAAGTGATTTCCACATATTCCACCGCCGACAGCTCGCCGCTGGCTTTTTTGATGCTGCGCTGAATGTTCTCGTTGGGCATGTTGTTTGCTTTTGCCTTTTGAATGACGTCGTACAGCTTGCTGTTGGAAGAAGGATCGGGACCGCCCGCTTTGACTGCAACGGCAATTTCGCGACCTATCTTGGTAAATGCCGCCGAACGAGCGGCGTCACCCTTTGCTTTTTTGTTTTTTATATTGTTCCATTTGCTATGACCGGACATATTAACCTCCGCTTAAATGTTTTGTGAAAAAATCCAATATGCAATCACGCTGCCTGCTACCGCAACGTTCAAGGATTCAAATTCGTTTGCCATCGGCAAAGACACCGTTTGACGCACACGCCGACGTGAAAAATCGGAAAGCCCGTTGCCCTCATTGCCCAAAACCAAAGCAACATTGCCGTCAAAACGGGTTTCAAACAAGTTTTGACCGTGCATATCTGCGGCAATGGCTGTTACGTTTTGTAAGCACTGAAAAATCTGCTCCAATCCCGCCTCGTGCAGTTTGACGCAAAAATGGGCAGACATTGCGCTGCGCAACACTTTTGGCGAGTAAAGATCCACGGAATTGGCGGCATATACGTCGCTGAAACCGCATGCTGCCGCGGTACGTATCAGAGTGCCCGCATTTCCGGGATCCTGCAACCCGTCAAACACAAGGCAATTGCCCAAAGGAGCTGTAAGCTCCTGCTGTGGTTTGCGCGCCACTGCCAACACTCCCTGAGAGTTTACCGTACCGCAAATTTTGGAAAACACTTTGTCAGAAACCAACGTTTGACCCGCAAAAGAATGGCAATTTGCCGCGCTTTCGCTGACAAAAACATCGGAAATGTTCGCGCCGTATTTGAACGCGTCCGACACAAGGCGCACGCCTTCCAACAAATAGTTACCCGTGCGGTCACGGTACTTTTTGTCGTGAAGCTTGGTAACTTCCACAATTTTGACATTTTCGGTTGACGTAATCAGCATATCGAAAAACAGCAAAAAGAGCCTACAAAAGGCTCTTTGTTGCGCTAAATGAGCTGAGCTTTTGCCGTTTCCGCAAGCTTGGCAAACGTTGTCGCGTCGCTTACTGCGATTTCGGCAAGAGACTTTCTGTTGAGGTCGATGTTGGCAAGCTTAAGCCCGTGCATAAATTTGCTGTAGGACAATCCGTTGGCATGTGCCGCCGCGTTTATACGTGCAATCCAAAGACTGCGCATATCGCGCTTTCTGAGACGTCTGCCCACATAGGCATAGTTGCCGCTCTTCATCACCGCTTGACGAGCGAGACGATAGTTGGTGGATTTAAGTCCAAAGTAACCTTTGGCAGCTCTAAGTATCTTTCTGCGTTTTTTTACTGCATTTACACCGCGTTTGATTCTCATTTTTCAATCCTCCTCTTAGTAGGGCAACATGCTCTTGATTGTTCCCTCTTGCGTCTTGTTTACGTAAGCGGTACTGCGCAAATTGCGAGTCCTCTTGGTGGTCTTTTTACCAAGCTTGTGATTTTTGTTGCATTGGGCGCGCTTGATTTTGCCGCTTTTCAAAACGACAAATCTTTTTTTGGATGCGCTATGCGATTTTTGTTTAGGCATATATTTGTCCTCCGAATAAATTTTTATTGTTTTAACGGAACGAGAAACATAGTGATGTTTCTGCCCTCCGTTACGGGCTGCTTTTCTATTTTGGAAACGTCGGAGAGAATTTCGGCAAATTTTTTCATCACTTCCACGCCTTGCGCGGCGTATGCCTGCTGTCTGCCACGCATACGAATTGTCACTTTTACCTTGTCTCCGTCCTTCAAAAACTTGCGCGCAATGTTGGCTTTGGTGTTGAGATCGCCGATATCGATTGTCATGGAAAGCCAAACCTCTTTGATTTCCATAATTTTTTGATTGCGCCTCATTTCCTTTTCTTTTTTGTTTTGCTCGTACTTGTACTTGCTGTAATCCATCAGCTTGCACACGGGCGGTTGTGAGGTGGGAGCGATCTTGACAAGATCGAGTCCTTGCTCATCGGCAATTTTTTGCGCTTCGTAGGCAGACAAAATGCCGTATTGATGACCGTCGTTTCCTATCAGTCTTATCTCCCTGTCTCGGATTTGACCGTTGATTTGAAGCTCTTTTATAGCTGTGTCCTCCTAAAACTCCTGTTTTTTGTTAATTGAGCTAAAAAAAGTGCGGTATCAAGCAAAATACCACACGATCCAATATGCGCCTACGTTACGCACAAATTTTCGGATTACCGACAAACGCGTTTGTCTGTTCGGTGAGAACGGTCGTTCTGCTTGAATACGTACACATTATATCAAAAGCAAAAAGGGTTGTCAAATGATTTTACACGAATTATCGTCTGACAACCCCTTTGAAGTTTGAAAAATTACATATCGTCGGATTTGCTTTCAACTTCGTTTTGAAGCTTGGCTGCAAATTCGTCAAAAGTCATAACGCCCAAATCGCCCTTCTTTCTGTTGCGGACGGCGACGGCGCCCACTTCCTTTTCCTTTTCGCCAAGCACAAGCATGTACGGGATTTTCTGCAATTGCGCTTCGCGTATGCGGTAGCCCATTTTTTCGTTGCGGTCGTCCACTTCCGCGCGGAATCCGCGTTCGACAAGTCTGTCGCACACCTCGTGAGCGTAGTCCGATTGATTTTCCGAAATGGGTACAAGCTTTACCTGTACGGGAGCTAACCAAAGAGGGAACGCACCCGCATAGTGTTCCGTGAGTATTGCAATGAACCTTTCGATACTGCCGAAAACAACGCGGTGGATCATTACGGGACGGTGCTTTTCTCCGTCCTGACCGACGTATGTCAAATCAAAACGCTCCGGCATCTGAAAATCCAACTGAATTGTTCCGCACTGCCACGTCCGCCCTATGCTGTCTTCCAAATGGAAGTCGATTTTCGGTCCGTAGAACGCACCGTCTCCCTCGTTGATTTCGTAAGGCTTGCCCAACTTTTCCAAAGCGGATTTGAGAGCGTTTGTTGCGGTTTCCCATTGCTCATCTGTGCCCATACTGTCCTCGGGGCGAGTGGAAAGCTCAAGATTGTACTTGAAACCGAACACCTTGTAAAATTTGTCTATCAGACGCACCACGCCTTCGATTTCTCCTTCGATTTGCTCGGGAGTCATAAATATGTGTGCGTCGTCCTGCGTGAAGCACCTGACACGCATAAGCCCGTGCAACGCGCCCGAAAGCTCATGACGGTGTACAAGTCCCAATTCCGCCAAACGCTCGGGCAAATCGCGGTAGCTGTGCGGCTTACGCTTGTAAACGAGCATTCCGCCGGGGCAATTCATGGGCTTGATTGCATAGTCGGCGTCGTCGATTTTTACAACGTACATATTGTCTTTGTAGTGATCCCAATGTCCGCTGCGGTGCCACAATTCCTGATTGAGTATCATCGGAGTTCTGATTTCCTGATAGCCTGCGCGAACGTGTTCCTTGCGCCAAAAGTCCTCCAAGATGTTTCTCAACACCATTCCTTTGGGAAAGAAGAATGGGAAACCTGGACCCTCGTCGAAAATGTCGTAGAGGTCCAATTCCTTACCCAACTTGCGGTGATCTCTGCGTTTGGCTTCTTCCAAGCGCGTAAGATACTCGTCCAATTCCTGTTTTTTTTCAAATGCCGTACCGTAAATACGGGTAAGCATTTTGTTTTTGGTGTCGCCGCGCCAATATGCGCCCGCAATACTTGTAAGCTTAAACACTTTGAGTCTGCCCGTACTGCCGATGTGCGGTCCGCGGCACAAATCCACATAGTCACCTTGACGGTACAAGGATACCGTGTCTGCGTCCAACTCGGAAAGAATTTCCACCTTGTAGACGTCGCCGAGCTTGCGGAAGTACTCCATTGCTTCGAGTCGAGACATTTCTTCTCGCACAATCGGCAAATCCTCGGAAACGATTTTTGCCATCTCCTTTTCGATACGTTCCAAATCCTCGGGTGCAATCACTGCGCCTTCAAAATCCACATCGTAGTAAAAACCGTTTTTGATAGCAGGACCTATGGCGAATTTGGCGTTTTTCCAAATGTGAGAAATTGCCTGCGCCATAAGGTGTGCCGTAGAGTGACGAAGAACTTCGAGCCCCTCTTCATCTTTGAGCGTGTACACCTTAAAGTCGCAATCGCTTTCTATAACGTGAGAAAGATCGCGCTTGACGCCGTTTACTTCCGCGCAAACGGCATTGCGAGCAAGCCCCGAAGAAATTGCCTGTGCAACCTCGAGACAGCTGACTGCTTGATCGAATTGTTTTACGCTGCCATCGGGCAGCTTGACTTTTACGGACATGTTTGCCTCCTCAATTGTAATAAAAAATCCTCACAAGCCCAAAAGGACTCATAAGGACGAAAAAAAAATTCCGCGGTTCCACCTTATTTTACGGCAACGCCGTACACTCATTTTATGCTCCGTGCCGTGGAGCTGACGTGCCAAGCCAAGCGGTATTTTGCAATTTCATATACGACAATCTCAGCCTCTGTCGCTCTCTGTGATACTACCTTCGCAAAACGTGTCTTTGCTTTTAGCTTATCGTTATTCAAATTGTAGTCCCGAGCGGCAAATATGTCAACTCTTTTGCATAAAATTTTTTCCGTTTTCGCAACAAATTCGGGTAAAAACGATTGCCTGAAAATCAATTTACCTCAATATATTCCGCGTTGAAAAGCGAATTCAGCATTTTGCAAAATTCGGGGCTCAATTGCTTTGAGTGATAAATTTTGACGTTTTTGGGCTTGAAAAACAAAACGTTCAGCATTGCTTCTTCCTCGCAAGTGGCGCGCCTTGCCAACGAAAACATCGGTTCTAACACTTTCTCCCCCGTTCCGTACAGCACAAAACTATCACTGTCAAACGAGACGGACAAGGTTTGTACTTTAGAGGGCGTAGACTCCAACAAATACTGCAAAAATTCCGTTATCATCTCGCTGTCCGTCAAAACGTAAAAGTTGTCGCTTACCAATTTTGTAATTTCATTCCATTTTCGTTTTACGGAGTCCAATCTGAAATTGTAGTAGCCGTCGATACACAGCGTTGCGTCGGAATTTAACATGCGTGACACCACCTGCTTGTCGTAATCGTTGTCGAATATGCATATGGTGTTGACAAGCACGTTTTGGTAAAAATTGCCGCTGTCGATTTTCAGCATTTTGCGCATGTACAAATTTTTGTAGCCAAGCGTCAACGCTTGCGACACCGCGTCGTTAAGCTTGCGTTGAATTTGAAATCGGTAGGTATCGGCGCACGCCAATGAAAAGGACGTGCGGAATTTTTCGTTTGCTTCCGCCGTTAGTCCGTCCACTTCGCCCAATATCGGTTCAATTTGCTCTTTGACGTAATCAAGAAGATGTGCGTTTTCGTTTGCTACGCTAACAGTTGCCTCATACATAGTTGTAGTTTATGCAACTTGACAACGTATTATTTGAAAGCGACAAATCTTGCAAAATAATTCAATAGTAAAATATTGTCACTAAAAAACTTTTAAGTAATTTTTACAGTGAACGTCCAACGCTTGTCCGCCTCGCTCACCCGAAAACTGTCACGCATTTTTTGCAAGGACTTGTTATATGCGAATTTGTTGAAAACCTGCCTGCCGCCACCCTCCATAAAAGCCACTGTTGCGTCACGACATTTTGCCATTGCCGTTGCAACAAGCCACGCCACTCCCATATCCACATAATATTGCCCCCATGTTGCGATTTTACTCAGTTGAGCAAAAACTTTGTCTATATGAAGATTGTCAAGAAAATTGTTCATCAAGTTGACAACGCCGTACCGACACACAAATGGTTTGTCGCTTGTCAACATATCGCAAAAAAACGCAAAGTACTGTTCGCGCTCCGAACAAGGGACTTTGACCGTTGAACTGTCGCATACCGCCCAATTTTCTATCGTTTGCGCAAATTCCGCAAGGTGTTTGGATTTTTCCGCAAATGCCAAATTGCAATTTGCAACGACGATACCGCGCAACAAATCCACCTCGTAACAGGCATGCACGGGGAAGCTCTCGGCATCCGAAAGGGTACAATTTTTTGCGACGCTGCGCACAAAAGGAATTGTGCAACCCAAAGTAGCCACGCCGCTTTTTATGATTTTGTTGTTGAATTCGTCAAATTTTTTATTGCTGTTTTCTGTGAAAATTCGTATTACTTGTTGATAAGTCATAATTACGCTTAAAATTAAAATCCGAACGCACGCAAGGTACGTTCGGACAGACAATTTTTTGAAAGATTACTTCGTGTGTTCCTCAATATATTTGACGATCGCACCCACTGTCACCAATTCGTTTGCCGCTTCGTCGGGGACGGTGATACCGAAATTGTCCTCAAGGGACATAAGCATTTCCACCATGTCAAGGCTGTCCGCACCCAAATCCTGCACCACATTGGATTCCGGTGTGATTTTGCTCAAATCGTCAATGTTCAGAGATTCGGCAAGAAGTTTTTGCACTTTTTCAAAAATCATTTTAGTTTCCTCCTGTGATAAAAACAGTATAGTACATTTTTTTCAATCTTTCAAGCATTTTGACAAATTTTGTTACGTTTGCATACATTTTAGTATGAGATGCTGCGGTAACGGAAGATTTTTGAACGAGCAAACTTACTTGAATACGATATGTAAAGGTCGCCACAACGGCAATTGCCCAAAGCCTCCGCCTTTGTGTAAATACGGTTCTCGGTTGGAGTACACTTGCCGCACTCCCCGCGGCAAACTTTCCCTGCACTGCGACGACTGCTCTTCGGGTATCAGCGTCGAATTCAATCACTTTGATTGCACCAAGCAGTAAACAGGACTGTTGCAACATTGCGACAGTCCTGCTATGCTTTACAGATCGTCCGCGTCCTGAACGGGTTCTGCAAATTTACCCCAACCTACGGGGTTGCCCGTGTAGCTCCCCTGTGGGTCGCTTTCCTCTTCCTGAGAAGAGGACTTGCTGTTACGCTTTGCGTTGCCGCTGCAATTTGAGCTTTTGCTCTTGCTGTTGCAGCAACCGCCGGTCTTTGTGTTCTTTGCGGGCTTTGTTCCTGTGTTCTTTGTAGATTTCATTTTCTCTACCTCCTGCTGAAAGTGTGCCCAATATAAAAGTAAATATACGCTTACATCAAAGATTGCCATCGTTTTTGCACAAAAAAAGGTTCTATAATAAATGTTGGGGTGTGAGTAAAAAAGATAGAGCAAAGACTCTTTTTCAGTGTATAATTGACTTGCG